>JAOTWT010000261.1 GCA_029862725.1 Acidobacteriota bacterium
GCAAAAGAAAAGATCGGTCGCATCGGAGTATAGTCGGAGCGCATTCTCGACAATTCCCTCGGTCTCCGGACGCGGCACGAGCACGTCTCCTGAGACTTCGAATGACAGGCCATAAAACTCCTGTTTTCCGACTATGTGTTGGAAGGGTTCGCGGCGGCTGCGGCGACCCACGGATTCGATGAAGCGGTCCTGCGCTGCCGCGTCAAGCTTGAACTCCGGATGGGCTCTCAAAAATGCCTGTTCGCGATCGATCGCAAAGGCCATTAGCGAATAGGCTTCGCGAAGCGGATCCGAAATTCCGGCTCTGCGTAGTTCTTCAGCCGCACCAGAGATCAATGATTCAAGGGTATGCACTATAATTTTAAGGCTTTCGTCGCGATAAAAGTCGGCGAATATTTGTTGAGGTTTGTGGCTTCGTCCGACCAATAATCTTCGAATAGGCCGCCAATCACAAAACCGGCATCTATCTGGCCTCCAATCTGCTGCTCGAGGGTGTGCCCGTACTCGAGCGGCTCGTTGTTGGCCTTGTATTTATCCAGAACTTCTTTTTCCAGATCGGCCAAATCGGAATAGGGAAGCGAGTACTTAACCTCCAGTCTGCCTTCGTGTTCGTCTTTTTCCCTGTCAAAAATGAACAGGAACGGGTTGTGAAACCCCGAGAGCATCGAACCGCCTTTTCGAAGCACGCGATAAGCCTCCTGCCAGACTGGTTTCAGGTCAGGCATAAAGCAATTCGAGCAGGGATGCCAGATCATATCGAAACTCTCGTCCGAGAACCGTGATAAGTCGGCGGCATCACCCTGTTCGAGCCGGATCTCGAGTCCCTCGCGCTCGGCGACGATACGATCCTGTTCCAGTTGTCTTCGTGAATTGTCAAAAGAAGTGACGCGTGCCCCCGCAGCCGCGAGAATCGGTACCTGTTGACCTCCGCCGGAAGCAAGACCGAGTATATCGAGACCCGAAAGATCGGGCGGAAACCAGTCGCGCGGGACCACCTTGCGTGGGGTAAGGATAATCGAAAAGTCACCCTTCTTCGCCTCCGCGATTTCCTCCGCCGAAACTGCCTTTGACCATTCACTGCCCCTTTCGACTTCCGCGTCCCAGGCGCCGCTGTTGTATTCAATTATATCCATTCTTCTGTGTTACACGGTTCGAAACCCGGATACGTTAAACGAATGCATCGCAAGAGACGATTCTAGGGCCATTTCCGGCTCGATTTCAATCATCGGGACATGAAATAAAAATAAAAGAGTCCTTTGGCAGGACTCATTCCGGATCTGTATGGACTGGTAGTGTTCTTAAAGCCTGGGAATTTTGAAACTGAACCGGGAACCGCGTCCGACCGACGAGATCAAAGAAACCTCGCCGTTGTGCTGTTCGACTATCTGCTTTACGAGCGAAAGGCCGAGACCGGTCGACTCCTCTTCCTTTGATTGACCGTCGCGCGCGACACGATAAAATTTTTGCCAGATTTTTTCTTGTTCGCCCTTTGGTATACCGAAGCCTCTGTCTTCGACCTCGACGCGCAGGAAGTCGGATTCGAGAATAGTCGAGATTACAATCGACGTCCGTTCCGGGCTATATTTGATTGCATTGTCGAGCAGCTGCATGATCGCTTTTGTTATCAATCCGCGATCCGCAGATACGGGCGGGATGTACTCGCTTTCCTTTTCGACGATCCTTATTCTCTTCTTCTTAGCGATTGCCTGATAGTCTTCGATTACTTCCCGAACTATTTTGTCGATCTTGACCGGCACTTTTTCGACCTCTTTCTTGTCTGACTGTTCGAGGTTCGAAACCGAAAGGAAGTTGGTCAGCAGGGTCGACGCGCGCTGAGATTCACTGGCGATTATTGAAAGATACTCCCGCGCTTCCTCCGGGATATTGCCATCGAGTAAAAGCATCTCGGCAAATCCGCTGATGCTGGTTATCGGTGTCCGCAACTCGTGGGACATCAGGTTGGCGACATCGCTGCGAAGTCTCTCATTTTCTTTCTTTGCGGCAATATTTTTGAGCGTGATGAGCAGACAAGCTGGTTTTTCGGTCGACTCCGAAACGGTCCCGGCGTCAGCATTGGCGGGAAGTTTTACGGGAATTATCTGGAGCTGGAAAGTCTGATCACTTTCCGGAAAGTCCAGCTCGCTCTTGTAGCTCTGGCCGGTCTGGAGAACACGCCGGATCGCGAGACTCGGGTCGTTGAATACCAATGTGCGAAATCGATCGAGCAGGCTGAAGAGATCAATTCCGGGAATTTCTTCTTCGCTGATTCCAGCGAGGGCGCAAATCCTTTTGTTCAGGTAGGCAATTGTGCCGTCCAGGTAGGCCACCGCATGCGCCTCGTTCAAATGCGACGTGGCGAGGGCACCAAAAGACTTTTCTTTCAAGATCCCGTCCAGAAGACTCACGACAGACAAACGGTTCTCGGCCGATTGTGTGGAGAATGAACTCCACCAGTTACTGTGCGGCAGATTTCTGCTTTTCAATTCGTTTCTTTGGAAATTCCTCGCCAGCTGGCCGGCGAAGGCTTCAAATAGCAACTGGTCATCCGGCTCGTAGTCATCCCGCACATCGACAAACAGAACGCCGATAATCTCACCGTCGTATTCAAGCGGGACCGCAAGTTTCGCTGCGTGTTCCAGGTATTCCGAAGGCACGATCACCGTTTGCCGGTCGGCAATGGCTTTTTCACATTGGCTGACGGTTTGCTGCCAGGTTTCATTCCTTTCGGTCGGGGAAGACTTTGACGCCTCTTTTCTGGCGCGGCCGACCGGCAAAAGGGAACCGTCAGTCTGGAGATCGAAAACGACAACTTCCGAAACGGGGAATATAGTTTCAAGTAGTCGAAGTCCGGTCTCGACGCGCATCGCGGGGGACTTGCCCGTTATGAGCGTACCGGTCGTCGAAAGCAAAACCAGCTTTGATGTGAGTTTGCTGTCGATCTCCCATAGTTTCGCAAAGTGAATTATTACCAGCACAAGAAATGCGCCGAGTATGATCGGTAGGGCAAGCAGATCAGTTTCCAGGAACCTCGCGGATATCAAAGCTGCTATCAACCATATGGTTGAAAAAACCGCGAGGAAAAGCCCCATGGTCTTGGCTGGGTGTCTTTGTCCCGCAATTGCAAACGCCAGCAAAACACCAAAAACCAGCACCAGGTGCATCCAGGTCAGCGCGGCATTTGCCGGCGCCAGTGCGGAATACAGAGATACCAAAGCGGCATGCCCGGCGGTCGAAAGCAACATCACGAACACGGCCACGGCCAGCGACAGCATCACCGGTACATATACACGAATTTTAGTGCGGGAATCAGTCAAAACTGGGTTTGGGGGCAGAACGGGAAATCCCGGGTATTGAATTTTTCTTGTGAGGCAGGAGAACCCTGTAAAACATTGTTATTATCCTATAAACAACCATTGTAAAGCAAGTTTTTATTGACTTAGGCTTTTGATTTGCGGCCCAATCGTTCAACTGCGATGACATTGAAGTCTTCGCATTCACGCAATTCTTTATTCGCCGGCTGTTTGTTTTTGCCCTTTTAATCAAAAGACTACATAATGAATTCTTTAGAAAACGGATACTTCAATGAAGCTTGTAGCAAAAATCGAACTCCTTCTGATCGCGCTTTGGCTTGGAGCGGCGTGCTTTTTTAGTTTTGGTGTCGCGCCGGCCGCTTTCGCGGTGCTTCCGTCCGCGGAAATGGCAGGAAACGTCGTTAACAGGACCCTTCTGATCGTTAATGTGTCCGGTTTGATAGTCGCGGTACTAACCCTGGCAACGTCTTTTTTGCCGCAAACGTATCCCGGTCTGGCATGGGCATGGGCCCGGCGGATATTTCTGCTTCTGATGGCCGCCGGTTGCGCGGTCGGGCAATTTGTTATTGGCTTCTGGATCGCAATTTTGCGGGCGCAAACCGGCAAACCGGTTGATCAACTCGCCAATGACGACCCGATAAAACTGCAGTTCGACATGCTCCATCAAGCATCGGTTTGGACATTGATAATAGCGATGGCGGCAGCACTGATTGTGTTTTTTCTAATGACCAAAAAGAATGCGGATGTTGCGAAAGATAAACCGTTGATTGATCCGGCTTTCGATTTCTCAAAGGAAATGAAGATTTGATATATGGAATTAGTTGAAAACAGAGCCGATGTCGAACGTCGTTTTGGGAAATGGCACGGCAGCGAAGACCTGGAGGATTACCCGTTTGTCGAAAACCGTTACGCGCCGTTCACTCCTGCGCGACGGGCCCTTCCGATGCTCAACCTCGCGCTGATATCCTCCGCCGGCGCCTATATCGATGGGACCCGGCCTTTTGACTCGGAAAACTGGGATGGCGACACGGGATACAGGGAGATTCCGGTCGAGATCGAAGCGGAGGATCTGCTCTACACCGCCCGCGGGTTTGATCCGACCGCGGTCGAGAAGGATATGAACTCGCAGATCCCGATCGAACGGTTGCAGGAATACGAGCAGAATTCCGTGATCGGGAGGCTGAATCACGTTTGGTGGTCCGTTTCCGGGTATATCCAGAATTCTTCTCTCGTAGTCGATGAGCTGGCACCCAAACTTTGTGACCGACTGAAGCGCTATGAGATCCAGGCGGCGCTGCTGATTCCCGCTTCGCGGCTTTGCCACCAGACCCTTGGGATCGTTGCACGCGCGGTCGAACTCGCTAATATCCCGACAATCATGCTTTCGATCGACAGAGATATTACCGATAGCCTTAGGCCGCCGAGGACTGCATACCACGTTGGTAGAGCGGGTGCCGTCTCCGGGGAACCGGGCTGGCCTGAGCACCAGAGACGTATACTTGATGAGACTTTGAGATGGATTGAGACGTTTGATCAGCCGGGCACGCGCAAATTGGCGGTCAAGCTTGAGACCGAGACGGAAATGGCACGGGGAGAGCGCTAGAAAGTTTTTTGTCCAGTTTTATTTGGCCGCCGGGGGTGTCACGGCGGTCTTATTTATTCCGGAACGGGCGAACAAACGCAAAGCCCGTTTAAAAACATTGTCCGAAACAAAATATTAGTTAATTGATCCGGGACCCGCGAACATGAACCGAAAATCAATGCTTGATTCCGTTCGGAATCGCGACCAGCCTTGGGACGTAATAGTCATCGGCGGTGGAGCGGCCGGGGCCGGTTCGTCGGTCGACGCCGTTTCCCGTGGCTTAGATGTACTACTTCTGGAACAGTACGACTTTGGAAAAGGCACCTCGAGCAGGAGTACGAAACTGATTCATGGAGGAGTACGGTATCTCGAGCAGGGAA
>JAOTWT010000263.1 GCA_029862725.1 Acidobacteriota bacterium
TCCTTATTTTCGTACGTTTCGTGTATTTCGTAGTAAGTAAAATCACATGGAAGAAATCGAATTTACAAAAGAACAAAAGGACGCGATAGTCGCAAAAATCAAGGAGTATTTCGAAAGTGAGTTGGATCAGGAAATCGGCCAGTTCGACGCCGAGTTCCTGCTCGGTTTTTTTACCGGGGAGATCGGCCCATACTTTTACAATAAAGGACTCTTTGATGCCCGCGTAGTCCTCCAGACCTACCTCGACAACATTGACGAAGGCCTCTACGGCCTCGAAAAGCCGACGGAAAAGTGATCGTTCATCGACTGTCAACAGCCGGAAAAAGATACCGGATATTCGTCTTGCGAGCTTCCCCGTCGGCAGGAGGGCGGCCGTTGTTGCTCCTTACAATATCCGAGAATTGAAAATCTATCTTTGTCCGATGACGTTTGTTTTTGCTCCTCGAAAATTAATTTTCCGACGGCTTCCTGCCGATAAGATTAGTTGGACGAGTCAGCTCATTGATTCCGCTCTGGACCTAGACGAACCCGGGGGGGGGGGCGCAAGGCGGATTTGTTAAATAAATGCGAATATCGAAAACCTATTTCAAATCCATAATCTGAATCAATCGACGCAGACTATGTTCCCACGTGCTTAGCAAAGCTGTCTTAAACCTTAATGGCTGATACTCCGTACTAGTCAAATCTGGAGTATCAAAATGAAATCGAAAAAAGCTATTTCTATTTTCGTGCTTTTCGCGTGTTTCGCGGGAACAATCTTTCCGAATGCAACCGCGAAAGAGGCCATTCAAAAAAAACTCGACAACTGGCATGCTAATGCGAAGTTTCCCGGCGCGACATTAGGCGTAACTTTGTCCGACGGAACGTCATATGGGGTAGCGACCGGTTATTCGGACCGTGTCAAAAAGAAAAAGATGAGTCCGGATGACATGATGCTTGCGGGAAGCGTCGGCAAGACGTGGGTTGCGGCGGTCGCGATGCAGCAAGCGGCGAAAGGCGAACTCGATCTGGATGCGAAGATCTCAAAATATCTCGGTAAGGAGGCGTGGTTCAAACGCCTTCCGAATGCGAATAATATCACGGTCCGTCAGTTGATGAATCATACGAGCGGGTTGGTAAGGTATGAATTCAATCCGCAGTTTATAGAGGACCTGAAGAAAGATCCTTACAAGGTCTGGAAACCGGAAGAACAGATCGCTTATCTGTTTGATACGAAAGCTGAGTTCGAAGCCGGCAGGGGATGGGACTATTCCGATACAAACTATATCGTGCTTGGGATGATCATCGAACGGATCGCCGGCAAATCATATTACGAACTCGCGGAAACAAGACTGCTGAAACCGCTTAAATTAAGTCGCACCATTCCTCAGACGGGACCGGTGCTTCCCGGGCTTATCCCCGGTTACGCCGGCGCCGAAAATCCTTTTGGCGGTGAGGATGAAATACTAAAAGACGGTAAGTTTGTTTTTAACCCGCAGTTTGAATGGACCGGCGGCGGGATGGTCTCAAACAGCATCGATCTTTCACGGTGGGCGAAAATGATGTATGAAGGAAGGGCCTTTGACAGGAAGATGCTGCCTCAGTTTTTAGACGGTGTCCCGGCGAAACTCGGGCCCGGCTCAAAATATGGGCTCGGGGTCATCATCCGGGAAACGAAAGTCGGAACGACCTACGGACACAGCGGATTCTTTCCCGGCTATGTGACCGACATGATGTATTTGCCGGAGCACAAAATTGCGGTCGCAATTCAAGTAAATTCAAGTGTTTTTAAGGATATTGGCCGCAATCCGGCCGGTATCCTGATCGAGGCGCTCGAAGTGTTGGCCGCTGAGAACAAAGAACCGGGAACCGCGAAACTTGCAAAACACAAAAAAAATCGGAATTGAGCCTAAAGCAAAGATTCTTTGAGCAAGAAGAAAAAGGCCGGGTTCAAATGATCCCGGCACATTTAGTATTTCCCGTTTGTTTTGCAGGGTGGAAAGACCTAGGACTGCGCGTGCGCCTCCACAAACCACAGTAGTTTATCGGTCCCGCGCGCGACTTCCGTAAACAGATCGGCGGTTATCATATCGCCGGCCTTGTCGGCATCGTCGACATTCGCCCGTGTGTTTTTGGCAAAACCGGCAAGCGCATTCGAAAGCGCCTCAACGTGGTCGGCGCCTTCTGTGATCTCCAACGGGTACTGCGCGAGGTCCGACTTCTGCGCCGCGACCCTCACGGTCCCTTCGGCCGTACCGCCAAGCGTCGTGACACGCTCAGCAATCATATCCGAATAGCCTTCGACCTCGCCCGAAACCTGATCGAACAATTCATGAAGCGCGATAAAATTCATTCCCTTCACGTTCCAGTGGGCTTGTTTCGCCTGCGATTTCAGATCGAGAGAATCGGCAAGCCGCGCATTCAGGATCTCGATCATCTGTTCGCGAACATCTTCACTGATATCAATTTTTGTCTTATGCATTTTTCTATCTCCAATTTAGAATTATTCTAATTATAAAAAGATTCAAAGTCAAGCAAAGTATTTTTTAAGTGGCGCAGTTGGTTTTGTATTACAAAACATAGCCGTTAACATCGTATGAGTCAGAAACCGAAGTTACACAAACCCGAATGTTGTTGCAAAACTCAAACACAGCCCCCAATATCGCGGGATCATTGGACAAAGATGTTGCGAAGACATCTGAAATCATAAACAATTCGCTGGACAAGCTGCTCACGAGCTTGGCGGAACAGATCCCTTACATCATCGGGGGACTGGTCGTCATCGCCTTGTTTTGGCTTTTGGCAAACATCCTGAAAAGGATATTTTTGTATATGTCCGGCAGGACCGGTCTCGATAGGCGGCTTCGAATGTTGATAAGCCGTCTACTCGTAATAACGATCGTGGTGATCGGGATATTTACATCGCTCACAATCATGATTCCCAACTTCGGATTCTCGAATCTGATTGCCGGTCTCGGATTCTCCTCGTTTATCGTCGGCTTTGCCACCAAAGATATTCTGAACAATTTTTTGTCGGGGATTTTGGTGCTCTGGCAGCAACCGTTCAAGCTTGGCGATTATGTGTCAGTTGATGATTTTGACGGCGAGGTGGAAGAGATAGGGTTGAGAGCGACCCAGCTCAAGATGTTGGACGGTGAAAAGATAATCATCCCAAACGGCCAGATGTATTCAAGCGCTTTGATCATCAAGCCGGCAGGGGCACTCCAACGCGTCAAAATCGAAATCGTGACCGATTATTCTTCGAAAGTTCGGACTTCCAAGGAATTGATCCTGAAGGCACTAAACAGCGTCGGCGGTATCGGCGCCGAACCTCCGCCTAAGGTTTCTTTGAATTTGCTGAGTGCGGACGGCATCAAGCTTACCGCGTATTTTTGGGTGGACACAGAAAAAGACAGCGTAATGGAAGTATTCGATTCGGCGTCGCAGGCGATAAACAGCACCCTCAGGGATGGAGGTGTCAAATTGTTTCCCGCTCAAAGGGTGATAATAAATGAGATGGAGAAACAAGGTTCGACATATACGGATGACTCGCTCTAAAGTCTACCAGCCACCCATATTGAGATACTTCAAGGCAATTTCCTGTGCCTTATAAACACGTTCCCCCCAGTTCGTAGGAGTATAAAACCTGCGCGCGATACCGTTTTCGGAAGCCGCACGCTTTTCTTCGTCGGATGCGACGAGGTTTTTCTCTTCCATACGCTGGAGCGTTACGTAGATCGTTCCCTTCTTTAGTTCCCCCGCCGATTCCTGCACCATTTCGAGCCCGAACATCTCGCCTTCATCCATCAGAAGCTTCATGATCAGATATTCTTTTTCGGAAAGAGATGGAAACTCATTCTTACTGCCCATCGGGAACCTCCATTGTTTATTGTTCTTACAAGATGTAGGACAGCGCAATTATCAGTTATCGAGTATGAATTATCAAACAGAAGTAAATTGATAATTGATATTTGATAACTGATAATCGAAGGATGCTTGTATTGGGCGTCGAAACCTCCTGCGATGAGACAGCCGCGGCTGTAGTGCGCGACGGGCGGGAAATACTATCATCCGTCATCTATTCGCAGATCGATATCCACAAGGAATGGGGCGGGGTTGTCCCCGAGATCGCCTCGAGGGAACACCTTTTGAAGATCGACCCAATCGTTGAACAGGCTATTTCGGAAGCGGGCGTCAGCCTGAAGGACATCGATGCAGTTGCCGTCACTCACGGGCCTGGTCTTATCGGTTCACTCCTGGTGGGTGTTTCCTACGCAAAGGCGCTTGCTTACGGTCTTGGGATTCCCTTTATCGGGGTCAATCACATCGAGGGCCATTTTTTTTCCGTCGAGTTCGACAATGAGCCGGTGGTGTATCCGGCGCTCGCTTTGATCGTTTCGGGCGGGCATACGAATCTGTTCTTTGCGCCCGAGGCAGGCAAATACAAGGTGGTTTCGCGGACGCGAGACGACGCCGCCGGTGAGGCATTCGACAAGGCAGCGAAAATGCTTGGGCTTGGATATCCTGGTGGACCGCTGATCGAGGTGTTGGCAAAGGAAGGTGACCCTAAAGCGGTTCGATTCCCGATAGCGAAAATCTCGGACGGTCGTCCCGACTTCAGCTTCAGCGGTCTGAAAACTGCCGTGATGAGGCATCTTGAAGCAGAAGGAGTTGAGCCTTTGGCGACCGGAGAAGAGCCCTCACAGCAAGTCAAAAACATTTGCGCAAGTTTTCAGGATACTGTTGTCCGGTCGCTCACAAGGGTACTCAAAAAACAGTCTCTTGAATTCCTCCCCAAAACGCTGATCGTTGCGGGCGGCGTCGCATGTAATCACGCGCTCAGGGAGCAGGCGTCAAAAATAGGAAAGGAGCTCGGTCTCCCCGTTCTTTTTCCATCCCGGCATTTATCGACTGACAATGCGGCGATGATCGCAGCCGCCGGCCATTTTCATCTGCTGCGCGGTGAAGAATCCGGGTTGGACCTTTCGGCTGATGTCACCATAAGACTTCAAAACACAGATGTTGAAGAAGCCGGGTTGAGGGCCAAAAACGTGAGATACAAGCTGTAGTAAATGGCATCCCCTGTTGTCGCCCGGGAGCATATATGCATTGCTTTGAAAGCCCCCGGAAGCTAGAATAAAACCAGCTCCACAACTTTATCTTTTCGACTTAAATGCGGTCCCGGACGTCCCAAAAACAGGAAGGTATTATGAAGTAAAAGCTTTTGAAATCGTTTTCGCTTGCGCCTGTCCTGTTTTTCCACACAACCGTCAATGCATGCGAG
>JAOTWT010000262.1 GCA_029862725.1 Acidobacteriota bacterium
GCGCCTGAGATCGCGCAGGAAAGCTTCCTGCGTTTGTGCCAGGCAGAACTCGGCACGGTCTCGAGCGATGAGATCAGGTTCTGGCTATTCCGTGTTGCGAGGAACCTGGCGATAAACGAGGTCCGTAGGCGGAGCACAAGAAAACGCCTGTGGGACCGGGTTTCGGATGCCGTATTGGTTTCGCTCCGCGGACCGGCTGAAATCCTGGAGCAAAGCGAGGCGCACAAGCGGGTCAGGCAACTCTTGGACGAACTCCCGGAACATCAACGCTCCGCACTGCTTCTACGCGAGCAGGAAGAGATGAGCTATCGCGAAATCGCCGTCGTGCTCGCGGTGTCGGAAAGCAAGGTCAAGATCGATATTTACAGGGGCAGGCAGCGGCTCAGATCCTTATGGAACAAGGAAGAACTCAGGGGTCATTAGACAGGATTAAGCCGAATCAGGTCATTTTCGGAAGCATCGGAGGCGCGGCCAGAACTTAGCCAGTTGCAAGCCGCAGGCGCAGCAGCTGGAAAGGATTCAGCCAGTTGAGATTAGCCCTGGTGGGGCAGTTCTTTTCGCGGTTTCGGCAATTCCTGGGGTCAAGAATGGGGCTTTGATTTTGACTCGCGGCTTGTGGGCGGGGAGGGCGAAAGGGCGAGAGATAGGGGGTTAAAGTGATGAATTGTGAATTAACAGAAAAGGTGTCTGCTTTGGTAGACGGCGAACTTCCAGAAGCCGAAAGCAGGGAACTGACAAAGCATGTTCAATCCTGCGAGGAATGCTCCCGCGCGAGGGAAGACTTCCTTTTTATGCGCCGGCAGATCAAGGGACTTGCTGTTGATGAACAGACCGCAACGCCGCTCCGGACCAATTTCTTACGCCGTCGGATCGCGATACCGGTTCCGGTTTTCGCGCTTGCCATATTGGCGTTAGCCGGTCTGTTTGCGGTGCTTTTTGTAAGCATGCCGAACGGACCGGAGAATAGTGTAAAAATCAGCCGGCCGGATGAAACGAAGACGAGCTCCTCATCACTCGCGCGATTTGACCGCGGCGGTAAGGCGCAAATCTACAAGGAGGTGCGTCGATGAGATTCAAGGCAATTCTTTTCCTGATCATCTTGTTGGGCCTGTTTGAGAATGGAAACGTTGTCAGTGCGGCCGGAGAGACTGAACGGATCAAATTCAATCTGACGGTTATAAGTGAATCCCCGTTGCCGGAGATGCTTTCGAAAACGACAATCGATGGACCCGCCGGAACTGATTTCGATGTCGATCTCAACACAGAGGGCTTTGACATGAAGTCGCGGTTTGTAACCGACATAAACGCGAATGACGAACTTTTTGTACGCGTAAACCTTGAAACGCGTAGGTATTTTGGCGAATCTCCGAACGGCCTCCCGCTTTTCGAAGAGGACACGCAAAACGACACGCTGGTTGTGGGCCTGAACGAGGTGGTCGTGCTTCTTCCGTTTGGCAGGAACGGCGGCGGGAAGACGCTCAAGATACAAATAACCCCGGAGCGGTACAGTGTGGCTGCTGATAGACCGGACGCCGGACAGCTCAAGATCGATTTTCCGGAAAGACTTTCAAGTGGCGAGATCGCGATCCGGGCAAGGAAAGTGCCTCACAGATATCAGATCGAGTCCAAGATCCTTTTTGAGGGCAAGGAGATCGCACGTGGAAACGGTTTCGGGTTCATCGAAGAGTTCACGAAGGTCCCGCTCCGTTTATCCGAATCGGCGCCCGAATCGATACGCGGCAGGGAATTTATCGCAAATGTTGCGGTTGAGGGGTTCACGACAAACCGTCCGATGGACCTGGTTTCAATCTCGTTTGGAATTACCGACGCTTCGGGGACGAAGATCGTCGGCGGAAAGGGAATCAACGGTCTCGGCCGCGAGTTCAGATACGGACTTGAAGAGGAACTCGGCAAAGGGTTCGAACTCGTAATTCGTGTAACGGAGAAAAAGCAATGATCGTCAGGAGAATACTTTGTATAACAGCAGCGTTTTTGATAATGGGATCGACCGTGTTTGCGGGGGCTACAGCCAAGGAAATGTTTCGGCTCACCAAAGAGGTGTCGGCGAAATCAAAAGACCGGATCTGGCCTGGGTTTGATCCGATCGCGTTTACAGTTTTGAAGGAAAACAGCCTCCAATTCTCGCCCGAGCCAAACAACCCCGAAAGCCAGATATTTATGACGCTTACAAGCGATTACTTCGCGAAATACGCGTTGGAACAAAATCTGGCAATTACCGTGCACGAGGCTTTTCACGGTTTTCAAAGAAGCCCGTCGCGGCCCGGGATGAAATGGGGTTACGAAAACGCGATGCTCATCTTTGAATATGTTGGAACATCGGCACGCAACAATGCCCTTTTTGCGATTGAAGCCAGGGAACTCGAAGCGGCACTGCTTGCTAAGGACGTGTCGGAAATGGGCACCCACGTTCGCGATTTTCTTCTGATACGCGGAGAGCGTCAAAGAACTCTCGATCCGCGATTTGCGGAGTTTGAGAGAGGCGCCGAGCTCAACGAGGGAATTGCCGAATATGCGGGAACAAAAGCCGTGCTCGAGGCCTTCGGAACAGCGGCCGCGAAAAAAACAGGCATGATGTTTGAGGCGGAATCCGCCGAAAAATTCCTGGCCGGAAAATATTCGGTGCTTAAATCGATAAACAGGATCGGAAGCAACGTCAGGCGTAAATTCTATTTTACGGGTTCAGCGCAGGCACTGTTACTTGACCGTCTTTTGCCGGGCGAGTGGAAGAACAGGGTTCAATATAAAGGCGCGTCACTCGAGGAACTCTTGCGGGAGGCGGTGGATCCACTGGGCGAAGTACTGAGAACAAAAGACTATCAGGCGATTCTTGCGTTGGAGAAAAAAGCGGAAACCGAGAGGCAAGCGCAAAATCAGTTGCTCCTAAAAGAGACGCTTGAAGCCAACGGAACAAAGCTGACAATCGATTTTGCCGACCTCGAAGGCTCGAACTTTATTCTCGGTTTTGATCCTATGAATGCGACGTTGATCGAGCCCTTGGTCCGGGTTCACACAAGGTATGTAAAATTCGGGAAAAATGACCGGTTTTCGGCGGTGTTCAATCAAGCCGTGGTTGAGGACGGGAAAAAGAACCAGTACATAGCCGTGATCCCGGGAGACTTGAAGATCGTTGCGGATGGGGTCGAATTGGATATCTCAAAAGATCAGGAAATCGCGTTCGAGAGGGTTCTCAGGATTGTATCGGAGAACATAGAGATTGAGATAAATGCCGGCACGGTAACGATAAACAAAGATGAGGTCCGGGTCCATGTTGCTGAAAAATAAGTGAACCGATACTTTTATCAATTATCCGTTTGAAGCGGAAACGGCGTGAGTTGATTTTATCTGTAGGTGTTTGAATTGAGATTCTTCGTTTCGTTCCGCCGCTACGCGACGCAAATCATTGTCTCTCGTTCTCCGTGGCCTGAAGGCCACGGCTAGGTGACTGCCTGCCGCTACGCGGCAGGTGAGGATGTCTACATGTTTAAACGGCCTGAAGGCCACGGCTAGGTGACTGCCTGCCGCTACACGGCAGGTGAGGATGTCTACATATTTAAACGGCCATGAAGGCCACGGCTAGGAGGCTACCGCTGCTACACGGCAGGTGTGGATGTCTACATGTCTAAACGGCCTTGAAGGCCACGGCTAGGTGACTGCCTGCCGCTACACGGCGGATTTCGCCCATTTCGGACTTGCGCCGCATACGCGGCGCGACAAATCGATTAACATCGCCCGTGGCCTGAAGGCCACGGCTAGCAGACTCCCACCGCTACGCGGCAGGTGAGGATTTGTTGTTTTGTCAAAACGGCCTGAAGGCCACGGCTAGCAGACTCCCACCGCTACGCGGCAGGTGAGGATGTCTATATGTTTAAACGGCCTGAAGGCCACGGGTAGGAGGCTGCTGCCGCTACACGGCAGGTAAGGATGTCTATATCTTTAAACGGCCTGAAGGCCACGGCTAGCAGACTCCCACCGCTACGCGGCAGGTGAGGATTTGTTGTTTTGTCAAAACGGCCATGAAGGCCACGGCTAGGTGACTGCCTGCCGCTACACGGCAGGTGTGGATGTCTACATGTTTAAACGGCCTTGAAGGCCACGGCTAGGTGACTGCCTGCCGCTACACGGCAGGTAAGGATGTCTATATGTTTAAACGGCCTGAAGGCCACGGCTGGGTGACTCCCACCGCTACGCGGCAGGTGAGGATGTCTACATGTTTAAACGGCCTGAAGGCCACGGCCAGAAGACTCCCACCGCTACGCGGCAGCTAAGGGTCAACCCTTGTTTTCTATTTTCCCCTTGTTCGTTAGGCTACAATATCTGAGGAATCGACGAATAATCATGGAGGCTCGAAGGGATGGAAAACAATAAACCGACTTTTTGGCGTATTACTTTCTGCACCGTCGCGGTGCATACGATTACCTACTTCATCACCGGAATCCTGGCCTATACGATTCTCGATTACCGCACCCACTTCGCGAGCGAAGGCCTGAGTTCCTTTATGAGGCAGATCGATGATCCAATGGTCATGGCCGGCCCCCTTTTTCAACCGATCCGCGGAATCCTCTTTGGCGTGGTCTTCTTTCTTTTGCGGGACGTTTTCTTTGGGACGAAGAATGGCTGGATCAAGATGTGGATCGTTCTCGTTGTTGTCGGTATCTTCTCAACCTTTGGGCCGTCGCCCGGTTCGGTCGAGGGCTTGGTTTACACGACCGTCCCGGTCGTTGTGCAGCTCGTCGGGCTCATAGAAGTATTGCTGCAGTCGTTTCTGTTGTCCTGTGTTGTGGTCTATTGGGTGAATCATCCGGAAAAGCGTTGGATTACATGGGTCGCCGCTGCCGGATTTGTCATTATCGTCGCCATGCCGGCACTCGGTCTTTTGATGGAAAGACCGTGATGCAGGTGCATTTACCAATTATCGGGGACCGAAGTGGTTTTGAGGTGGGTGTGCGCATTTTGGGCCGTACGGGGGGGCCACCAACGTTTAAACGGCGGCCCTTGCAGGCCGTTCGGTCCGGGCCGGATGCGCTCCGTTCGTTTCAACGATCATTGACGACAGTGCCCGAATCGGGACTATTCAAAGATGTTAATGATATCTCTCAGTACAGCGGCGCAGGTGGAAATTGGCTCTTCTTCCCGTATCTTCATCGCGATATCTTCGTAGTAGTCCGTTTGCAGCTGAATACCCATTTCCCAACCGTCGCAGCTTCCCAAAAAGGAACCGGCCGCGACTTCCAAAGGCCTTACC
>JAOTWT010000264.1 GCA_029862725.1 Acidobacteriota bacterium
CGAAATGATAACTGGACGGCTTCCGTTTGAAGGCGAAAGTCCCCTCGAAATTATCGGTTCAATCTTAAAGGATGATCCAAAGCCAATTGATACCGCCGAAGTTCCCGCTGAGGTTGAACGAATAATCAGCAAGACGCTCCGAAAAGACAGAAACGAACGATACCAGACGATCAAAGATGTCCTTATTGATCTTAAGGATGCAAAACAAGATTTGGAATTTCAGGACAAACTGGACAAAACGATCCAGCCAAACCGGGACGAACAGAACACCCAGATGTTCAAGGCAACAACCGCTGCGGAAGCGCAACAGACGACTTCCGCGGGAACCAATGACAGCATCACGATAAAAAAATCAGGTCTTGGTAAAGCAGTTGCGGGTATTCTTGCGGTTCTGTCGGTTGCGGCGATCGGTATCGGCTACTGGTATTTTTCAGGTAATACCGGTGCGATCGAATCAATTGCAGTGATGCCTTTCATCAACGAGAGCGGAAACAAAGACATCGAATACCTTTCAGATGGGATGACTGAGACATTGATCAGCAGTCTGTCGAACATTCCTAATCTTTCGGTTAAGGCAAGAAGCACCGTCTTTTTTTACAAAGGCAAGAATGTTTCGCCAAAAACGATTGGCGAGGAATTAAATGTTCAGGCAATCCTGTTAGGACGGATCGTTCAACGCGGCGAAGAAATCAAGCTCAGTTTGGAATTGGTAGATACCCAAACTCAGGATGTCATTTGGAGTGACCAGTTTAGCCGCAAGATGAGCGCCCTGATCACACTCCAAAGCGAAATTGCCAAGCAGGTTGCGGAAAAGATCAATTCAAGGCTAAGCGGAGCAGATCAGAAAAAAATTGCCAAAAGTTACACGAACAATCCAGTCGCTTACCAAGCCTATGTAAAGGGCCGATTCCACTGGAACCGGAGGACGGTCGAAGGTTTGCAACAAGGGATTTTGGCATTTCAGGAAGCAATCAAGATTGATCCGAGCTATGCGCTCGCCTGGAGCGGGCTTGCCGATTCTTATTTTCTGTTGCCGGAATACGGATCCTTCGCGCCAAAAGAATACTTACCAAAGGCAAAAGAAGCTGCTCAAAAAGCAATCGAACTTGACCCGAATCTGGCGGAAGCTCAAACATCGATGGCATATATCGAACATTCCTATGATTGGAAGTTTTCAGAAGCGGAACGGCGGTATAAAAAAGCGATAGAGCTTAACCCCAACTATGCAACCGCCTACCAATGGTATGGTGAACTGCTTAGCCAACAAAAGAGATTCGAAGAGGCAGAGAAAATCGCAAACAAATCGGTCGAGCTTGACCCATTGTCGCTGATTAAGAATTCAGCATACGCCGGGAATTTTTTCAATGCCAGGGAATACGCCAAATCCGAAGCTCATCATAGGAAAGTACTTGAAATCAATCCGGATTTTGCGCTCGCGAACATAAATATTGCGCGATGTCTCGTCGCCCAAGGGAAAGTGAAGGAGGCGCTGAGCAGGGCTAAAAAAGCATCTAGATTGGGGGGAGAATCCTATAGGTTTTCGGAAGGCTTGATTTATGCATCCGCCGGTGACAAGACAAATGCAAACAGGTTTGTATCAGAATACAAGGGACTCGTTTCCCAGGAAGTGTCTGACTTGGCAATTCTTCATGCATTGCTGGGAGAAGACGAAAAAGCAATTGACGGTTTCGACATACTGATTGAACAAAGATCGATATTCGTTTTGTATAACAACATAGACCCTAGTTTCGACAGGGTTCGGAAAAACCCACGTTATATAGAGCTCGCGAAGCGCGTGGGCCTGAATTAATAGTGCGTGTATTCAGAAATAGATGAACTTTTCGGACCGAGATTTTTATCAAATCGAGTAATCGGACATCGCTATCAACATCGACGCTACAATTATAAAAAAGGGAAATAGCCACAGATAATAAGGTAAGACGATCAAAGAATGAGTGGTTACATTTGGTTGCCAGACCGATTAGACAAACTATTTATTATTAACGATTTACTGCTGGCTATTTACCGGTGAGAAGATGAAGATCGAACCAAATACTGCCGTCTCCCATTACAAAATCCTTTCCGAGATCGGCAAGGGCGGTATGGGCGAGGTCTATCTTGCTTTAGACATGAAACTTGATAGAAATGTCGCGATTAAGTTTTTAAGTGATAAATTCAGTAAAGATACCGATAAACTAAACCGTTTTGTTCAGGAAGCAAAAGCCGCTTCAGCCTTAAACCATCCAAACATACTCACGATTCACGAGATTGGCGAAATCGACGGCGTAAATTACATTGCGACGGAGTTTATTGACGGGAAAGACCTAAGCCATTTTATTTCGGAAAACAAGGTTTCACTTGAATCAGCACTGGATATATCTATTCAGATCGTCTCAGCACTGAAAACAGCTCACGAAGCGGGAATCGTTCACCGGGATATCAAACCGGACAATGCAATGGTCCGAAAAGATGGCATCGTCAAATTGCTCGATTTTGGTTTGGCGAAGCTTTCTGAAAAGGCTTCAGTTGAACCCGCCGATTTGGAAGTCGCTACAATCGCCAAGATCGACACGGTTCCCGGCGTGGTGATGGGGACGCCGAATTATATGTCGCCGGAGCAGGCCAGGGGCAAAGACATCGACCATCAAACCGATATCTTTAGCTTTGGCGTTGTTTTGTACGAAATGCTCACCCGCAAACTGCCCTTTCAAGGCGACACAACGAGCGACATCATTGCTTCGATCCTCACGAAAGAACCAACACCGATAAAGGAGTTCAACGAGACAGTTCCCGATGATCTAAAACAAATCGTCACCAAATCACTCAAAAAAGACAAAAACGAACGCTATCAAAACGCCTCGGATCTGCTTGAAGATTTGAAAGCTCTCAAGAAGCGGGTTGAGCTCGACGAAGAACTTGAACGCACGATCTTACCTGGAGGACAGGAAACAAAGGTGTTTCAAGCGACGACGGCAGCCGAAGTCCAAAACATGACGGCAAATGACTCAAGGGTTTCAGTCAGTCTTGAGAAATCGAGTGTAAACAAGCTGTTGCTGGCCTTTGCGGGAGTGTTACTGATCACAGCAGTCGGTGTGGGCTATTGGTTTTTTGGCAATTCGCGGGCAAATCAGATCAATTCGATCGCCGTGATGCCTTTTGTTAATGAGACAGAAAACAAGAACATTGAGTATTTATCAGATGGAATGACCGAAACGCTAATCAATAGTCTTTCTCAGCTTCCTGATATCAGCGTCAAGGCACGTTCGTCGGTATTTCGTTATAAAGGAAAAGAGTTTGACCTGAAAAAGATTGCTTCGGAATTAAATGTAGAGGCCATTTTGACAGGGCGAATCGTCCAACGCGGCGAAGAGATTACGTTGAATCTGGAGTTGATCGATCCACAGTCCGAAACCACAATTTGGGGCAACAAATACGTACGAAAATCTTCTGAATTGGTTACGCTTCAGACCGAGATTGCCCGCCATGTTTCGAGCAAGCTGAAACCCAAACTTTCAGGTGAAGATGAACGAAAACTTACAAAGGAATACACTGAAAACCCGGAAGCCTTTGAGGCCTATTTAAAGGGAAGGTTTTATTGGGAGAAACGGACAGGAGATAACCTTAAACAGGGGATCATTTCTTTTAACCAAGCGATCGAGCTAGACCCGAATTATGCCCTGGCCTGGAGCGGCCTGGCTGATTCTTATTCCGTGCTGGCTTTTTATACCTCGACTCCCGGCAGAGAAACGAATTTGAAAGCAAGGGCAGCGGCCGAAAAGGCAGTCGCTCTCGACCCTGAACTCGCGGAAGCCAGAACTTCTTTGGCGGAAACCATGTTTCACCAGTTTGATATTACCGGAGCAGAGAAAGAATTTAAGGCTGCCATAAAATTAAACCCGAAGTATGCTACTGCACGCCAATGGTATGGACAGCTGTTGATGGTCAAGGGCGATTTGGAAGGAGCTTTGCGCGAAGCTCAAAAAGCTAGCGAACTCGAACCCTTTTCTGCGGTCATTTCTCAAGGGGTTGGAGAACAGCTTTATCACCTTGGACGAGACAACGAGGCTATTGCACAATTCAGGGAAACATTCGAGATCGACCGTGACTTTGGATTCGCTCACAGATATTTAGGTTATGTTTTGGCGAGGCAGGGGAAATACGATGAGGCGCTCAGCGAAATGAAAAAAGCGGCTGAGCAAGACTCGATTCATTTTGCTCCAGCTATTGGCTATGTCTATGCTCTATCGGGTGAAACTCAAAAGGCAAGAGAAATTCTGCGGCGGGAAATGGATAGAAGAAAACGTGAAGGGGTTGTCGATATGCACATAGCCACCATTTATGTTGCACTCGGAGAGAAGGAAAAAGCGATTGAATCGCTCGAAGAATTATTCCGCGAAAAAGCGGCAGATCTCGCATGGATCAAGGCGGAACCGGTCTTCGTCAGCCTTCGTGATGAACCCCGTTATACGGCTCTTTTGAAAAAGATCGGTTTCCCTGAATAGGTATGAATCTTGAGAAAGACACGACAGTTTCACATTATAAGATCCTTTCCGAGATCGGCAAGGGCGGTATGGGTGAGGTGTATCTTGCTGAAGATACAAAGCTAAAAAGGAATGTAGCGATCAAGTTTTTATCTGAGGAATTAGTAGACGACGTCGACAAACTCAACCGATTCGTTCAGGAAGCCAAAGCCGCTTCCGCATTAAATCATCCAAATATCATAACGATCCACGAGATCGATGAGGCTGACGGCGCTAAATATATTGCCCTCGAGTTCATTGACGGAGAGACTCTCACGGAGCGCCTCAAGAAAAAGCTCAAGTTTGACGCCGCACTCGATATCGCCACGCAGATCGCATCCGCTCTGGACGCTGCTCACGCGGCCGGGATCGTTCACCGCGATATTAAGCCCGACAATGTGATGGTCAGGAAAGACGGTTTGGTAAAGATTCTCGATTTTGGTATCGCCAAGCTGACCGAACAGAGAAAACCCGAGATCGAATCAGAAGACAAGACCGCGGTTCAGGTAAACACTTCGCCGGGTATGATCATCGGCACGGCGAACTATATGTCGCCCGAGCAGGCCAAGGGTAAGGAGGTTGATTCCAGAACCGACATCTTTAGTTTTGGCGTTTTGCTTTATCAAATGATCACGGGTGAGCTTCCCTTTGACGGTGAGAGTCCCCTGGAGATCATTGGTTCGATTCTCAACAAGGAACCCAAGCGTCTTAGCAATGACGATGTGCCTGC
>JAOTWT010000265.1 GCA_029862725.1 Acidobacteriota bacterium
GGGCGAACTTGAGGCGCGCCACAAAGAACTCGATCACTCGCGCCCGGTATACGTAATGTGCCGTTCGGGAAACCGATCGGCGAAGGCGCAAAAAGAACTTCGCGATCTCGGGTTTGAGAACGTAATCAACGTAACGGGCGGTTTCGAGGCGTGGAAGCGACACGATCTGCCGTTCGAAATGGACGAGCGGGCTCCGTGGGATATCGAGCGCCAGGTCAGATTCGTGGCGGGCCTTTTTGTCCTGACAGGACTCGTGCTCGCATATATGGTCCACCCGTACTTTGCGGGTATTTCCGCCTTTATCGGTGCCGGGCTGGTGTTTTCCGCCGCGACCAATACCTGCGGGATGGGCATGATCCTTCTGAAGATGCCCTGGAATAAGGTCAACACGCCGGCTGTCAACACGCAGACGCAATAAAATGGTTTTGGAGAGAGAAAATGAATTTTAAACAGTTTTATCTGGGGTGTTTGTCGCATGCCTCCTATTATCTTGGTTCAAATGGCGAAGCGGCGATCGTCGACCCGCAAAGGGACGTGCAGCAGTATATAGACGAGGCCGAGGCGAACGGGGATGAGATCAAATACATCATTGAGACCCATTCGCACGCCGATTTTGTAAGCGGCCACCTTGAGCTTGCAAAACGGACAGGTGCGCAGATTGTCTACGGCCAGCGCGCAAATACCTCGTTTCCGACGCTGAAAGTCTCAGACGGGGACGAGATTCGGCTTGGCAATATAGAACTCAGTTTTCTGGAGACCCCGGGCCATACGCCGGAAGGGATCACGATTCTTGCCAAAGACACTGAAAACGAGGATGCGCCGCTCAAGATGTTCACCGGGGACACACTTTTTATAGGCGATGTCGGACGTCCCGACCTGGTCGGCTCGAAAGGCTTTACGGCTGAGCAGATGGGCGAGATGCTCTATGATTCGCTTCACCAAAAAATACTCCCGCTGCCGGATGATACGGAAGTCTACCCGGCTCATGGAGCGGGCTCACTCTGCGGAAAATCGCTTTCCGAGGAGACATGGTCGACGCTCGGTAACCAAAGGCAGTTTAATTACGCCCTGAAACCGATGTCGAAAGAAGAGTTCGTGCAGATCGTCGCCGCGGATCAGCCCGAGGTGCCGATGTACTTTCCAAAAAGCGCTGCAAAAAACCTGGAAGGATCTGTCGCCCTCGAAGATTTGCCAGAACCGGGCCAAATGTCGACCGTGGAAATCAACAATTTCGACGGCATCGTATTGGATGTTAGGGAGAAAAATGAATACGGCGGCGGACACGTCAAAGGGGCTATTAATATAGGTCTTGCTGGCCAGTTCGCATCGTGGGCGGGGACGCTGATATCGATCGGAACTCCGATCGCGATCGCGGCCGAGACGAAAGACCAGGTCGAAGAGGCGTTTATGCGTCTTGCCAGAGTGGGGATAGAGACGGTGAAGGGATACATCATCATCAGCGATTATGAAGACGAACTTTCGCCGATTGAGCAGGTGACGGCGCTGGCAGTTTCCAGGCGGCTTGGTGCAGATTCACAGTTTGTAGATGTCAGGCGTCCGCAGGAACACGCCAACGGGTACGCGAGCGGAGCGCTCAACATCCCTCTGGACCGTCTCGCAAAGGAGATCGACCGGCTCGATCCCGGCAAACCGACCTACGTTATCTGCCAGAGCGGTTATCGCTCGAGCATCGGGACCAGCATCCTTGAAAATGCTGGTATAAAGGAAATCTACAATGTAGCGGGTGGCACGAATGCCTGGGTCGAGGACGGTCTCGACATGGACGTCTCGTCAGCGGCCTGCGCCAATTCATAACAATACAGCTGTGGTCTTAATGGGCCACAAGGAGTCAATCATGTTATTGAAAGCGGTATTGATATTTACTGCCGCCCTGGGGGCGGCCTGCGCTCAGTCAACACCTGACAACACGGTAAAAGCTACATCAGATGGCGAATCAACACCGGTCAGCAAAGGAGTAAAGTCGGATCTGACCGAAAACGAGTGTAAAATTTGCGACTTTGATTTCGATTCGTATAAAGGCGAGTTAAAGAAAGAAGAGGTAGACGGATTACTGCTCGCACTAAACGACGAGTACCTGGCGACGGCAATTTATAAGGGCGTGAACGAAAAATTCGATGATCCAAGGCCATTTGCAAACATCGTCCGGGCGGAAGAACGCCACGCGACGATGCTGAAAGATCTTTTTGAGACCTACAAGATTCCGGTCCCGGATAACCCGTGGCTCGAAAATGCACCTGCTTTTGACAGCGTAATGGCGGCGTGCGAGGCGGGAGTTGAGGCGGAAATTGTAAATAAGGAGCTGTACGACAAGGTTCTAAAATCGACGCCGCGCGACGACATTCTCTTTGTCTACAAGAATCTCCAGCGTGCCTCGGAGGAAAACCACAAGCCCGCGTTCGAAAGATGCGCGAGTGGCGTTGGTCCGGAGGGAGGAAGTGGTTCCGGACGCGGACGAGGCGCAAACAGGTAAATGGGTTCGTCTCGGTCAAAAATATCTTTTTCAGAACTTCTCCCGATAGCGGAATGGCTGCCCGGTTATAAAAAAAGCGATCTCGCAGGGGATATGCTGGCGGGCCTGATAGTGGCGATAATGTTAGTGCCTCAAAGTATGGCCTACGCAATGCTGGCCGGACTCCCTCCGCAGGTCGGCCTTTATGCCAGCATCGTGCCGCTTGTCGCTTATGCCGCATTTGGTTCGAGCAAGGTCTTGGCCGTTGGACCGGTTGCAATGGTTTCTTTGCTGACGCTTAGTTCGGTAGGCGCATACGCAAGGGGTGGAACGGCGGAATTCATCGCACTGGCTTTATTGCTGGCGCTGATAGCCGGGATTATCCAACTCGCGATGGGAGCCGCCCGGCTTGGATTTTTCGTGAATTTCCTGAGTCATCCGGTGCTTGTAGGATTTACATCGGCTGCTGCGATAGTCATCGGTGTAAGTCAGTTAAAACATATTTTTGGCATCAGCGTTTCCCGGACGGAACAACCGTATCAGGCGATCGGTGAGATAATCTCGGCGCTTCCCGGCACGAATTCCGTAACACTTACCATTGGAATACTGAGCATCGGCCTGCTGATCTATTTCAGGTCTTTTCTCGCTAAACAGCTCCTGAGGCTGAGGGTCCCGGAGAACATTGCGGCGTCTATCGGCAAGGCGGGCGCTCTCGTTGTGGTTCTGCTTGGAACCGCATTTGTTTGGCTGCTCGGGCTTGATATGGCTAACTCTGTAAAAATCGTCGGTGCGATTCCAACCGGTTTGCCACCGCTTACTATACCTGACCTCAACATTGAGGATGTGACCGCATTGCTGCCGGCCGCAATGATCATCTCACTTGTCGGATTCACCGAAAGCATCTCAATCGCGACGACACTTGCCAGTCGCAGACGGCAGAAGATCGATGCGAATCAGGAACTGATTGCTCTTGGCGCTTCGAATATCGCCGCCTCATTTACAGGCGGTTACCCTGTGACCGGCGGACTTTCGCGTTCGGCGGTAAATGCCGGTTCAGGAGCCAATACACCGCTTTCGTCAATTATCACGGCGGTCTTGATAGTGGTTACAGTGCTTTTTCTAACGCCCCTGTTTTACTTTTTGCCGCAGGCCGTGTTGGGCGCGATTGTAGTTGTTGCGGTGGCCGGGCTATTTGATCTCAAGTCATTTGTTCATATTTGGCGTTACAGCAAGACCGACGCGATTGCTCTGCTGGCGACATTTTTCGGGGTCCTCTTATTCAATATCGAGGTCGGAATCGGAATCGGCGTCGGAACAGCACTCGTGCTTTATCTTTACCGTACGAGCAGACCGCATATCGCGGTCGTCGGAAGAGTTGGGAAAACGGAGCATTTTCGGAATATAAACCGCCATAAAGTGGATGTATGTCCGGAGACACATGCAGTCCGGATCGATGAGAGTCTCTACTTTGCCAACGCGCGCTCATTGGAAAACACCCTCTTGAACGCAGTCGCGGAAAACAAGGAATTGAAAAACATCGTTCTTATATGCAGCGCCGTAAACCAAATCGATTCCAGTGCGCTTGAGACACTGGAGCGTGTGATCGACGAATTGCGGTCGGCGGGAGTGAGACTCTTCCTTGCCGAGGTAAAGGGGCCGGTAATGGATCGTCTGAAATCGATCGGATTTGTTGACCGGTTTGGCGAAGAAAACATCTTTTTAAGCACGCATCTCGCGTTTGAACACTTGGGTTGCGCAAACGGGGTATAAACTATGAGTGATATTTTTTGGTTAATCGGATTGGTAGGATTCTGGCTTTTGCTGCAGTTGGTTATATTGCCGAAGTTGGGTTTTAACACCTGAATGCGCGGTGCATGCGGCGCCGGGTCACGGCGCGACAGGGATAAACGGGGCGAAGACAGCGAATTCATCAGGTAAAAAAAACAGACAACACCAGAAAAGGCGTTGCCTGTTTAATTACGGAAAGGGTTGAATTTTCCGTATGCGTTGGCTCAGTTAACCGTGGAGTAAATCCGCGTTTAAGCTGCCAAGCTTGTACCGGCCTGATGTCCTCTAACGATAAGCATGGACTTTTTGCGGCCGCAGTATGAAAACAATCGAAATTGTTGCCTAGTTTGCCGACGGCGGATCTTCGGAACTGTCGTCATCATCGTCTACGTATTCCTCAACGCTTATGACCTCTCCGTCTTCCGCAGCGATCTGGACTTCGAAAACCTTGTCGTCCTTGTTTTTTATGATAAAGACATAGGTTTCGATCTCGCCTTCGTCATCTTCAAATGTGTACTCGTCCTGAACCGTCCCCGGAACGCGTTTGACGGCAATCGCCTTAGCCTGCTCCGCTGTGACTTTTTCTCCGTTATCGGCGAACGCAGCTCCGGAAGGAGTCAAACTCATTCCAAAACCAATGCCGGCCAAAGCCAGCAACGTCACCAAACCTGATACTACCAACGCATTTTTTTTCATCTGTAAATCCTCTAGAGCTATATGGCACACCGGCCCTGATTTGATCAAATTTTGATCTGGCGTGAGGATAGAGAAAAAAAGATAAATAGAAGATAAATTTCGAAGCGCTGATACAAGATATCGTAATAAGAATGGCAAATAGGGCCGTCATCATGTAGCGCGTAGCGAAGACCTCCGGGCCAAGGCTACCGGTTGATTATAAGAGAAGTTTTGGAGCCCTCCACGAGGGATGCGATGCGTGGTTCGGTGGACCCTTAGCTTGCGCAATGCGCGGCGAAGCGACTGTAAAATCTA
>JAOTWT010000370.1 GCA_029862725.1 Acidobacteriota bacterium
CACACGGACCTGGACCTTCTCGGTGGAAAGTTTCTCGAGCGTTCCGCGAAGCACCTCGACCGATCCCTGGACATCCGCCTTTAGGATAACGAGAAGCTCTTTGACATCGGCTTGACCGAGCGACTCGATTCCCCGTTTTGTCGTCTTCAGCATCGCCACCTGGCGAGCTTGCTGCTGGCGCTGGTTGGCGATCGTCTGAGCCTTGTCGATATCCGAGACGGCCTGAAAAACGTCGCCGGCCTGCGGCATACCCTGCAAACCGAGCACCGCGACGGGTGTCGCCGGTTCGACGACATCGATTTTTTCGCCGCGGTCCGAAAACATCGCACGCACTTTTCCGTGAAACTGCCCGACGATAAAGGGGTCGCCGACATTCAGAGTTCCCTGCTGGACGAGTATCGTACCGACAATACCGCGTCCCTTGTCGAGCTGAGCCTCAAGGACTACGCCCGAGGCGCGTCTCGTCGGACTCGCCGTCAGATTCATGATGTCGGCCTGCAACAGAACGGTTTCAAGCAGGGCGTCGATGTTCTTGTGCTGCAAGGCGGATACCTCGACCATCTCTATGTCGCCGCCCCAATCAACTGGATTCAAGCCCTGTCCGGCGAGTTCGGTCTTAACCTTGTCCGGGTTTGCGCCCGGCTTGTCGATCTTGTTTATCGCAACGATGATCGGCACCTTTGCCGCCTTCGAGTGATCGATCGCTTCGATCGTCTGGGGCATGACGCCGTCATCGGCCGCAACAACGAGCACCACGACATCGGTCGCTTTCGCACCGCGCGCGCGCATCATCGTAAAGGCCTCGTGACCCGGAGTGTCGAGGAAAACCACCCGCCGCTTGGTATCCGGTTTGTCCGGATTATCGACAAACACACTGTAAGCGCCGATATGCTGGGTAATCCCGCCCGCTTCGCCTTCGGCCACGTTTTCCGAACGAATCGCGTCCAGGAGCGAGGTCTTACCATGGTCGACGTGTCCCATTACCGTGACCACAGGCGGCCTCGGGAGTTCGACATCGTCCGAATCCGCGGCAATGAGCTCTTCGAACTCCTGTTCGATGACCATTTCCTCAAAAGGTACAAAACTCACCGCGCAGCCAAATTTCTCGCCCAGCTCGACCGCAACGTCCTCGCCTATCGGCTGGTTCAGGGTCGCGAACACGCCCCGTTTGACAAGCAGTTGGACGATGTCCCGCGGCGTAACACCAAGCCCTTCGGCAAATTCGCGGATCGTTGCGCCTTCCGTTAAACGCACGTCGCGAAGATCGCCCTCTTTGACCTCTCCGACCTGGTCAAAAATTCGTTCTTCGATCGATCGTTTTCGCGGTGCCTCGAATCCGGCTTCCTGATTTCTATCGACAACCGCTCGCCTGCCCTTTCGTCCACCCCTGCCGGGCCTTCTTCCGTGACTCGGTGGCGGCGTATATACGGTTCGAGGAGTCGCCGTTTCGCCGGGTGTCGCTTTTAGTGCCCGACCCCTGCCGGCTGGTTTTCTCTCGCGCTTCTTGGCTTTAGTACGATCCGACTGCAGATCCTCTTTGGAAGGCTTGGGAGTATAAATACGCTCTCCCGGTTTGACCCCCGCATCGAGTGCGTCTTTTGTGAGTTTTAGCTTGATGACCTGCTTGCCGGCGCGCTGCGCCGGTTCGGCATCCTTTTGTTCATCGGCGGGTTCTTCTTCGCTTTCCACCTCGGCTTCGGCTTCCTCGGGTTCAGCCTTGCGCTTCAGCTTCTTGGTCTTTGCTTTCTTTGTTCCTGGTTCTCCGTCTGCCGTTGTCTCCAGGGTTTCGGCTGCGGATTCATCCCCATCGGCGGGGATTTCCGCTTCAGCGGTCTCGGGTGCAGCGTCCGCGGTTTCTTCTTTTACTTTCTTCTTTGTAAGCTTGAGAACTTTCTTTGACGACTTTGCTTCGTCGGGAGGGGCTTCGACTTCCGCTACGGCAGCGCTTTCCTGAACATCGACAGCCTCTTCCGCTTCCGCCACTTCACCATCTGCCAGCGGCGCATCCTCTTCCTTTTTAACAGCCTTCTTTTTCTTGATGACTTTGATGGCGCGTTTCGGTGTTTTGTCGACCTTGGGGAAGTACTTGTTTCGCACCTTATCGGCCAGTTCCTGGGGGACCGAATTCGAGGGCACGTTTACATCCGAACCCTCTCGCCGAAGATCTTCGATGATGCGCTTCGTGTCCTGCTTCACTTCCCTTGCGAGGTCGTAAACCCTTACTTTCTTACTTACCGCCATAAATTGTCTGGTCGGCGAATTAACGCCGCTCCGTCATCCCGCTTGCAACTGGCAAGCTATTCCTTTACTTCGCCCACGTCTTTCGTCGCATCACCGGTATCTTCCGCCTCGACCGGTTCCGCTTCTTTCGCGGCATCACCGGCATCTTCCGCCCCGACCGCTTCAGTGCCTGCTTCTGCGGCCTCTTCAGGCGACGCCGCATCCGTCGATTCGTCAGCGGCGGATTCGGCCGTTTCGCTTATTTCCGGCGCCTCTTCGGAGAGCGTTTCGCCGCCATCCGGCACTTCAAGCTCTACCGGCTTTTCGATTTCAGTCTCACCCGCGACGGCTTCCTCCGTCTCGGCCGGCGCCTCTTCGGATTCGACCGGCGGAGCCGTTTGAGCGGCACCGGCCGCATCTTCAGATTCGACCTCGACCGCTTCATCCCCCGACTCGTCTTTTGCCGCTTCCACCGCCGTTTCTTCTGCGGGGCTATCCGTGCCGGCGTCTGCCGTTTCCGCTTCGCCTTCGGCAGTTTCGGTAACTTCTGCCACGTCGGCACTCTCGGATGCCGCTTCAACGGCGTCCTCTTCTGCGGCTCCCTCTTCAGCGGCTTCTTCGGCACCTTCGACGGCCGCTTCTTCGTCCTCTTCCGCGGGCGCGTTTCTCAATTCAACGACCTGCTTGGCCGACATCAATACCGCCTCGGCTTCGTCCAGGCTCACATCGAGTATCTCAACAAGATCGTCCACCGATGTGTTTGCCAGTGTTTCGATATCCTCGATTCCCTTTTCTTTAAGCGAATCGACATTCGTCGCCGACACACCTTCGAGCGCCGTGACCGGGACAGCCTCGCCCGATTTCATCATTTCGCCCATCTTGCGCGTAATTTCCTTCTTGAGGATCTCTTCACTGACGATATCGATATCCCAGCCGACAAGGCGGGTCGCCAAACGCACGTTTTGACCACGTTTACCGATCGCCAGCGAAAGCTGGTCCTCGGAAACGATAACTTCCATCTTTCTCTCGTTGATGTCGGTTATCCGCACCTGCGAAACCTTCGCCGGGCTGAGCGCGTTGGCCGCGAAAACCGAGGGCTCGTCCGACCATTCAATGATATCGATTTTTTCGCCGCGCAGTTCCTTAATGATCGACTGCACACGCGATCCCTTCATGCCGACACAGGCACCGACCGGGTCAACATCCTTCTCGTTGGAGGAAACGGCGATCTTTGCCCTGTCGCCCGGCTCGCGCACCGCGGACTTGATGATCACGGTTTCGTCGTAGATCTCGGGCACTTCCATTTCAAACAGCCGTTTCAACAGTTCAGATGAGGCCCTCGACGCGACGATCTGTTGACCGCGGAGTTCTTTGCTGACATCCGCGATTACGACCCTGATCCGTTCGCCGATACTCCAAACTTCGCCGCGCGTCTGTTCGCGCCGCGGCAGAATCGCCTCGAGATTGGTCCCGAGATCGACGATCATATCGCCGCGCTCGAATCGTTTGACCATTCCGTTGATCAACTCGCCCTTTCGATCGATATACTCGTCGTAGACCTTCTCCCGAATTGCCTCTCGGACCTTTTGCACGAGGATCTGTTTCGCGGTCTGAGCGGCGATCCGTCCAAGTTCTTCGGTCGGAAGGGGCAGCAAAAGCATGTCGCCCA
>JAOTWT010000266.1 GCA_029862725.1 Acidobacteriota bacterium
TTTCAAAGCGGTTCGAAGGCCTTAAAAGATGCTCTTGACGTGCCGGGATTCGCATTTTGCGGGATCGGAAGACCCGAGAATTTTTTTGCGCAGCTTGAATCGGAGAATATCGAGGTCAAGGGCTCTCATGCCTTTGCGGATCATCACCGGTATTCGGAACACGATTTCGGGAAGATCGAAGAAATGGCGCGGGCGAGCGGCGCAAAGGTTCTCATCACGACGGCCAAGGATGCGGTCAAACTGGACGGTGCGGCATTTGAATTTCCGTGTTTTGTGTGTGAAACGAGATTAGATTTTGCGGAGGAAACGACCCTTGAACGCATTCTCGCCGACGGTCTCCGGCGGACGGATTAAGATCTTTACGAATCCTGTTTGCTTCCGCTTTTCAGGCCCTTGCCCGCTGACGAGGGATCGGGATTTTCGTTCGCCGGGACGGGCCTGGGACTCGCATCTTTCGGTTTATCCGAAGGCGAGGCCTTTTCGACAGGCGGCTTTTTGTCAGCGGGCTTCTGCGTTTTCGAAGGCACCGGTGAAGCCGCTCCGGGCGATTTCTCGGGAACCGGAGACGCGGTCTTTTCCGGTTTCGGCGTGTCGTCTGGAACATACTTGGGAACAAGTATCACCCCACTTCCGTCCGGATTAGGCATAAAAACGCTTCCGTCTCCGCCCGGTATTGTATATAGATCGCCACCCGGCCCTACAGGGACTTCCATCGGATTGCCGCCGGACCGCGGGACCGGTATATTGCCCCAGGGGTCGTATCCGTCCCCGCCGCCGATATTGGGATCCGAGAACTGATCACCCTGAACCAACGTCCCCGGAGGCAGCGACATCAGATTGCCCTGTTCGTTGATCCCTGTCGCCGGCGATAGCGGCTGCACGGGTTGGCTGTCCGCATCGATCGGCAGAGTCACTACCGGGTCGTCGGGTCTCGTTCCGGTCCAGTACATAAGGCCAAATGCCAACAACGAAATACCCGCAAGCACTATAAAAGCGGTCTTCCAGTGGTCCCTGCCCTTTCCGGCATCCGCGTTGACATTCGGGATGACGACGGTATCGTCTTCTTCCTCGCCCTTGATCGCTTCCGCGAGGTCTTCGGCAAACGCTTCGGCGCTCTGGTAGCGGCGGTCGGGGTCCTTTGCGAGCGCGTTAAGGAGTATCGGTTCGATATCCTCCGGCACATCTGAACGAAAAGCGGCGAGCGGCGGCGGCGGAACATCCGCATGTTTTATCATCAGATCCGTCACCGTGTCCGCCATAAAAGGCACTTCGCCGGTCAACAACTCGTAGAATACAATGCCCAGCGAGTAAATATCGGAGCGTTCGTCGGCTTCCGATTCGCGCGAACACTGTTCCGGCGAGAGGTAGGCCACTTCTTCGATTGTCGATTCCGCGTCGGCTGCGGGCTCGGCCGATCCGGTGAACACCCCCAGGTCGATCAACTTGACGATGTCCCGTCCTTTCCCTACCGACGATACGAGGATCTTCTTACTCGAAAGTTTCGAATGGAAGATCCTGTTGGAGTGAGCCGCAGAAAGCGCACCGGCCACCTGGCGCGCGATTCGAACCGCGCGGTCGACCTCGACCGCTCCTTCCCTTAGGATCAGATCCTCTATAGTTTCTCCGTCGAAATGCTCCAGGACCATAAAAACGGTCCCATCGATATCCTCGCCAAAATCCGTCACATTCAGGATGTTTGGGTGCGAAAGCCTGGAAATCGTCTTGGCTTCCAACGAAAACTTTTCGACGATGCCCGGATCGAGCGAAAGAGCGGGCGCAAGCATCTTTATCGTAACCGGCGTCTCCATAAGGATATGGGTCCCCCGGTAAACCGTTCCGAAGTCATCCTCGCGAATGATTCCCTCAACCTGGTATTTGCCGGCCAAAACGCGGCCGACGACAGATTCAGTGGTTCCAATATTTACTTGTGCTGCCATACTTGAAGAATTACGCATTCCGCGGTCATTACGATTCAGAATATTAACAGATAGTTGTAACTCAAGCGAGATACTCGCACGGGTATATTCCGGCTATTTCGATTGATACGCGCCCTTGTCGGATAAAACGCTCAATCGGCGGCAAATTCCCCTGCAGGGCCGAGCCCAAATTGACTTGCTTGAACCGCGTGCCGGCGAAGACTCAGAATTATTCCCCTACGACAAGTCAGGTGATAGAGAATGTCTGAGGAGTCTTCGGTAAATGAGACAATCCAACCCATGCCGGTTTATACGGCGGGTAAAGAAGTCTGATAGCCAGCCCGCATTCCGAAAAGACGAAGCGGCCCCTGCCGATTTATCCGGCAGGTGAGCAAGAAATCTTCTTAACCGTCCACGCTATGCGAACGGGGTCGTGATGATTTCGTATTTAAGGGGTGGTACCGAATAATTTCGAACAATCTCGTTTTTCATACACCCTGATATGTAAGCGCGGCAGATGAGGGTAGCGGAACCCCGGGGGCTCAGTAGGCAACAAGATAGATGGGGCCGGCCCTCTGCGAGCGCTTGTTCGCACAAAAAAAGCTGCCCGGGATTCTTACCCCGGGCAGTTGCATATCTAAACTGTAGCCTAATTACTGCGGTGTACCCGGGTTGAGTACAACGAATACGATAACCAGCGCGAAGAGTACCAATGACTCAATCAGCGCGAGACCGATAATCATAAAGGTCTGAACCGTACCGGCCGCGCCAGGATTGCGTGCCGCGCCTTCAACGGCGGCGGCACCAACCTTACCCTGTCCAATTCCGCCGAGACCGGCCGCGATGCCGAATCCAAGACCGGCAGCAAGCGCTTTATAAGCCGCGACCGTAAACTGGTTGTCCCCACCGCCGGCAGCTCCCTGCGCCATCGCCGGGATAGCCATCAGCGCCAATGAAAGCACCGTAAAAAATGCATATCTAAATTTTTTCATTTTAATCTCCTGTTTTACCAAATTAGTCTCAACAAGTGATTTCTGAACGACGCCGCAGTATGAGTTCGCCTCGCTTCCGGTATCCCTTGATTTCTACTCTCGTTGGAGTCAAGTCTCCTGTAGCGTGCGGGCATATGGTATAGAAAAAGCGTGCACCATTCCGAAATTCAGTTGTCAAAACACTCCATAAATATTACGAAGCCGTTATAAAAATGTTTATGCCGATTCGGCTGCCGCATCTTCGGCCACCGCAACGATTTCGGCATGTTCCTCGTGTTCGTCATGCGGATGCGAAACTTCGCTGATATAGATCATTGACAGCAGCGTAAAGACAAGCGTCTGCACAAATGCTACGAATACCGCAAGGGGCATGACCAGAATCGGGAACAGATACTGTGAAAATGGTTCGAAAATATGAGCCGCCTGATAGGCGATCTGCTCGTCCGCGAACATATTCGCGAAGAGCCGCAGACCGAGCGTCATCGGACGGATCATGTTGCTGACCAGCTCGATCGTAAAGATCAGGGGCGTCATGATCACCGCCATGATCAAAGGCAATTTTGGTCCGGCAAAATGGGCAAGGTGGTTGATAAGTCCGTTCTCGCGTATACCGACCGAGTTGTAATAGACGAATGACGCGATCCCGAGCGCAAATGTCACATTGACGTGTGCGGTCGGGGACATGAACAGGGGAAACTGGCCCATCAGGTTGGAAACAAGAACGAGCACCGCAAATGTCGCGACAACCGGGAAATACTTGTAACCGTGTTCGCCGACGACGGTGACTATCAAGTCCTTGACGGCCAGAAAGCCCGCCTCAAGCGTCAACTGCCCCTTCGAGGGATCGTCTTCCGAAAGCTTCCCCTTCAGAACCCAAATGGTCGCGACCGAAAGCAAACACGCGATAACGAACATAACCGTGTACCAGGGAATCGCCGTTTCGGGCGAATAGGGTACACCGAACGCCTGTTCGGGGGTGCTATCGACCCCGAGCTTCTCAAAAATCCAGACCCATGTGGGCCTCGTATATGCCATTTGAAACCGATAAACCGGCTCCCCAAGATAATGGTTTACGAATTTTACAATCAAGGGAACCGGGTGTTCTCCGCCTCCGCTCGCAAATAAAAACATTACAAATCCTCTAAACTCTGACCGGGTTAAAGATACTGTAGATACCCTCGATCACGACCGCCAGTGCAAATCCCGAAAGCCCAAGCAGTACAGCAATTACAGGCACAATACCGGTAATGTAAACGGTAGCCAAGACCACGCCGAGCAGAAAGTATCGCAGTACAAACCGGAGACCCATCATCCCGGTCGCCTGGCCCTTTACCGCCTTCTCAAAAAACTTGCGGGTCGTTTTCTTTATCCAGTAATAATTGGCTACCGAAAACAATCCGCCGACTAAAAATCCGGCTCCAAAACGCGGCGACACCGCAAGACCTGTCAAAACCGCACCGGCAAGAGCGAGCGACCCCATGATCGCCAGAATCCTATTGTGAAAACGGCCCTCGTTCTGAAAGGGTACCGCTCCATGTGAATTTACCTCTTCGCTCATTGCGAAGAAGCATTCTATCGACTTGAGAACGAATATTCAAAGCGCGAAAAGGTGTTTTAATGAAGCGTTTTCTTTATGGAATCGGAAGAAAGGAGATGACGGTAAGTGTGCGCCGAATTCCTCTTCTTCGAGGGCTCAACGAACGGGCGAGCCGTTTAGATGGAATTCGGATCGGGAGGGTCGGGGCGGCTTTCTTGTTCGGAGGATCCCTCAGTTCCAACTTCCCCCGTGTCAGGCGTTTCCGGAAGCACGAGATTCCCGCTTTCCGGTTCAGCAGTGGCAGGCCGGACCGGTTCCTCGAAAACCTCGTAGTCAGACTGGTTTAATAGAGAGACTTTTTCGAAATCGCTGGGTTTGGGGTTAACAATCTGCGCCGTCAGCCGGAAAAACTGCATAAAACCGATTGCCGCTCCGATGACGATTCCAATTACAATGCCCCACGGCGTGGTCCCCAGCAACAAATCCGCAAACCAGCCCATTATCAGCATAAAAACAACGGAACCGGTCAGCGCGATCGCGGCGGAATAGGCGAGTCCGCTGTTACGGATCGATTCGGCCGTAGATTCAGGAGCGATAGGCGTCTTTGAAACGACTATCTCAGTTTTGGCGGGCGGCGCAGACACAGAGTCTGCCGTTTTGGGCATCGTTTTTCCTGGACCCGGATCCGTTTTTGCCGCGGAAGTATCATCCGGGGA
>JAOTWT010000267.1 GCA_029862725.1 Acidobacteriota bacterium
TGAAGCGAAAAGACAACGATTTTAGTGCACAAAAAATAAAGCGTGTTGCGTTTTATAAGGATCGGTTTACGTTGCTCGCTGCCGGACTGTTGTTAATTGGATGCTCCATCGTCGCTTGTTCATCGCCTCCAGATCCGCCCGCGGATACAGCCAATCCTTATGTTCCCCTTCCGGAAGATTCAGTTCAGTCCGGAAAAGAAGAGATCAAGTCGCTGACAGATGAATTGGAAGGTTCCCCGGAATTGGCGAAATTTACCCACACGAATCAGTATCACTCTGAGCTTTCGTGCCTGATCTGTCATCGACGGGACAACAATTCTGCGCGTATCAGTTTGCCCGGAAGGGAAGGCCACACTCCCTGCATCGGATGCCATACACAGCAGTTCGAGAATAAAAACAGTGCGATTTGTACGATTTGCCACACAAACACCGAAAAAAGAGGTGTTAAGGCGTTTCCTCCGCTAAGAAGTTTTAATGTTCGGTTCAACCACGCAAAGCATATGAAAACGAATTGTGCTACATGCCACAAACCGACGCGTCGTGGTGTGGCGAAATCCATTCCCGCCGGTTCGAGAGCACATTCGACTTGCTTTCAGTGTCATTCATCGAAGGCGGCGCACAATATGTCATCTTGCGGTCTTTGTCATCAGCCCGGTCGGCGTGGGAGACCCATATCCGAATCGGCAAAAGCCTTCTCTAAAGGTTTCAGCCATGCGAAACACAATATGGCATGCACGAGTTGCCATAAGGTCATGAAGGGCGGATCCAGGGGTAGGCAGGTGGCTTCGCCGCTCGCTTCGATGCATTTCGCGCCGAAAAACAGGCAAACATGCGCCACTTGCCATAACAACAAAAGGGCGTTCGGCGGTGACGATTTCGCTGACTGCAAACGTTGTCACACGGGAAGCAACTTTAAGTTTCGATAGGCAATCTGACATAATGAGAGCGTAGTCTGTACTAAATATCAGAGCTTGAATAATTTCTTTCGTCAAAATTTTATGGGAATTATAAATCGGTGCAGATGGCAATTTTATCAATGATTTTTATGCGGTCTCCATAACTTGAAGATTTTGGCGACCGCCGGGAGATGCCCCCGTATAAAAAAAGAATGTTCATAGGAGAGTAAATGAAAACCAATCAATTTAAGATCTTTTTTACAGCTTTGTTCGTTTTGCCCCTCTTGGGGTTTGCAGTTGTAAAGACTTCCGCGGTGCGTGCGGTTCACGCGTTGGATGACGACCCAGTCGCAGTCTATAAGACTAAGTGTGCGATGTGTCACAAGCCGGACGCATCGAAATTTTTTGACCCTGCAAAAACCGATGAGGAGCTCGTTGAAATCGTTCTGAATGGAAAGAAAGGCGAAAAGCCGCCCTATATGCCGGGATTCTCGGCGAAAGGAATGACCGAGGAACAGGCTACGGCGCTCGTTGAACATATGAAGACCTTGCAGCCGGCCGATGATACAGATACGAATGCGAACACGAGCTATTGATCATTTACTTTAGGATCTGGTTCCCTTTTGTGTTGTTAAACTAACGGTATCACTTGTCGCGGACTCATTTGAATGCACCGGTCTGGCCAGAATGCATTCGGTTTGCAGTTCAATTGTAATAGCGAAAGCTATTCCTGCGTCGGGCGGCTTTTGCGTTTTTGCTGAATAACTAGAGGTGACACTAGTGCCTTGACTGCTATTCCGGCAGTTCTAATTTGGGGTCAATCGACATGGCAGAAGAAGAAGAAGAAATCGGGACGGAAGAAGAAAACGACGAACCGGTCGATAAGGCGACGGATGAAATAAAGATTCCAAGCCTTGCGCAAAACTACATCACTCTTGTAGGAATCACGATCACGGTCGCAAGTGTTGCGGGCATCGTTCTGCTTTTCCTGCTCGAGTTGACGGCAGAAAAAGAATCGCCCTATCTCGGCATTTTGATCTATATCCTGTTGCCCGGTGCGATGATTTTCGGGTTCTTTGTCATCCTCCTGGGTATCGTTATCGAACGCCGGCGGCGACGAAAAATGTCACCGGAAGAAATTGCCGCATATCCGATACTCGATCTTAACGGACCGCGCCGGCGACGCGCATTTTTCGCGTTCCTGGTCGGCGCTTTTTTCTTCATCATGGTCAGCGGTTTCGGAAGTTACCGGGCATATGAATTTAGCGAATCAACCACATTCTGCGGCGAGACATGTCATGTGATGCATCCGGAGAATACGGCGTATCTGGCGTCGGCCCACGCCCGCGTAACATGTGTCGAATGCCATGTCGGCGGCGGGGCCGATTTTTATCTTAAGTCCAAGTTTGAAGGTGTGCGGCAATTGTTTGCGCTAATGGCAGGCACATACCAAGAACCGATTCCGACCCCCGTTCACAACCTGCGTCCCGCGCAGGACATATGTGAAAAATGTCATTGGCCGGAAAAGTTTTGGGGCGAGCAACTGAAGGTCTTTACTCACTATGGATACGATGAAAAAAACACTTTGAATCAAAGCCGGCTGCTGATAAAGACCGGTGGGGGAAGCCCGACCGCCGGGCAAACCGCTGGAATTCACTGGCATATGAACGTCGCCAATCAGGTTTCATATGTTGCTACTGACGATAAACGGCAGGATATTGCTTGGGTGAGGTTTACGGAAAGCGACGGCCGGATCGTGGATTATACAGCGAGGGACACTACTTTGACGCCGGAGCAAATAAAGGCAGCCCCGAAAAGAAAGATGGACTGTGTTGACTGTCATAACCGCCCGGCACACGTTTATTTAAGTCCAAATTCTGCGGTCGATCGCTCCTTTTCTGCAAACAAACTCGACAGATCCCTTCCGTTTCTTAAACTCAAATCGGTTGAGGTGTTATCCAAACCCTATAAATCAACGGAGGAGGCTCTCGCGACGATCGCCAAAGATATTCACACGTACTACAAAACGAATTATGGCGAGATCTATGATTCGAAAACGGAATCGATTAATGCCGCGGTTGTAGAGCTCAGGAGAATTTACTCGACCTATTTCTTTCCGGAGATGAAAACCGATTGGCAAAGCCATACAGACAATATCGGGCATTACAACGCGAAGGGCTGTTACCGATGCCACGATGGAAGGCATGTTAGCCCGGAAGGGAAGACTATCCAAACCTCGTGCAATATTTGCCATACGACGCTTGATCAGACTTTTGGAGGACGGACGATCGTTCCGCCTGATGGAAATTTTCAGCATCCGATAGATCTGGGTGGCCAGGAAAAATACAAGTGCGCAGACTGTCACAAGGGCAATCGGGCGTTTCAGCATCCGATCAATCTAGGCGACATATCGAAATTTCAATGCGTCGAATGTCACAAGAAAAAGTGAAATTGGGTCTTACGGTCCGAGAGTCCTGGAGCTACAAACGGCGGACAAGGATTTGCTTCGGACACAAGATTAGAATCAGTGTAATTTGGCGAACCATCCCGGCTAAACTGCGAGAGCAGTACTACGTCAAATCCAACAGAAGTTCATTGGATCTCACTTTCCAGGGAAGTGCGTGCATCCCTTTCTCATAACAAAAGTGTTGTTATGATGGATGCTCGAAACATCTCTTTACGATCATTACTGCCCACCGCAAACTCAGCTGCGATTTTTGATTCTGCAATGGACGCGCTTAACTCGAGCCTTCCGGTTTATCGAGAGCCGGTGGTAGCGGTCAAATAGGCCGAACCGTGTTCCATAGTGTGATCATCATCACTGTGCACGGCCAGCAAAGAAGATAGAGTTAGAATCATCGGAGTTTCAGACAAAATGCGAGAGTGCGCGACTATTCAACTATAAGCAGATAAGGACCGAAAATGGACTCTTGAGATTTTGTCAGTTTGCGCTGAATACAAGAATCCAATGAGATTTCGCCCAAAAGTCGTAATAATTATCGGCTTCATGCTCCTGCCGGGGGCTTTCTTTTTTCTTCGTTCAAATGATGCGGAAGCGCAGAACCAACCTGATCAATCAGCCGTTCAGCAACCCGGGAAGATAAGGTTAGAATGTGGCGGTTGCCATGGCGCTGGCACAACACTTCCGAACTTGGCCGGAGAGCAGTTTCATAAAGACCCGCACCGCGAGTACGCATCAAGCATTCACGCAAAGATCCAGCCCGATGGCAAACCGGCCGCGGATTGCAAGAGCTGCCACACAGTGCTGGGCGATATGACGACAGACCTACCGCCCGATAATCCAAAATCGACGGTTTTTGCGACCAATCAGGAACAAACATGCGGCGCGTGTCACAAGCAAGCTCTGACGACGTTTCATGCAAGCATTCATGGCGGTCTGCTCAACAAAGGAGATGTCCGTGCGGCGTCCTGTTCGGATTGTCATGGAAATCACGCGATTCAACCCCTCAAGAATGCGAGTTCAACATTAAGGCGTTCGCATTTGACGCAAATTTGCATCAAGTGTCACGCCGGAATTGTGCCCGATTATGAGAATAGCGCGCACGGAATGTTGTACAAGCAGGGCGATGCGAAAGCTCCCGTCTGCACCGACTGTCATTCGGCCGTTTCGCACAATGTCGCGCCCGTTACGACACGTGATTTCAACCTCCAAATGGTCGATAAATGCAGCAGTTGCCACCTGGGACAAGCGCCGACCTATCGCGACACGTTTCATGGGCAGGCATCCGCATTTGGGTTTAGACCGGCGGCGACCTGCGCGGATTGTCACACCCCGCATCGTAATCTGCCTGCAAGTGATCCAGCCTCCACGGTAAACAAGAACAATTTGGTTCAGACCTGTGCCAAATGCCACCAAGACGCGAATGCGAGCTTTGCTACCTACAACCCGCATCCCGAACCGGGGAATCCGGAGAAAGGATTCTGGGTCTATACGGTAAATACGTTTATGACTTGGCTGCTTCTGGGGGTCTTCGGCTTTTTCGGGCTGCACACTATACTCTGGCTCCAACGCTCGATTGTTTCGCTGATAAGGAAGGAAAGCCATAGACGTTTACGGGACGACGAGGAACAGTGGGTTGTCAGGTTTTCCAAGCGGCACAGATTTACTCATTTATTGATTATCGTCAGTTTCCTAGGTTTAGCCGCGACCGGATTGCCTTTGATGTACTCATTTACAGATTGGGGTCGGTGGCTTGTCGAAATTCACGGC
>JAOTWT010000007.1 GCA_029862725.1 Acidobacteriota bacterium
TCATTGGAACCCTGCTCCGCAGCCGGACCGTTGAAGAGAAGGCGTCTGCCGTTCGCGCATTCGAAAAAGACGTGTTGCCATTGATCGCAGAAGGGACGATCGAGCCATTCGTCGATCGAATCTATCCGATCGGGCAAGTCGCGGCTGCGCACAGCTATCTCGAGTCGAACGCGAGCTTTGGAAAGGTGGTTTTGGAAGTTGGATGAGAGGTTGTGGAAGAGGGAAAAGGCAAAGGGAACAGTGGATAAGAATGACGATAGTTAAATAGCCGATGGAGACTCAACTGCATTCCAGTATGCTCTTGACCGCTGAAAAGCGGATCTGTTTGGCGATGCAAACGCGTTTTTCGATGATAGAATTTGCAGTCAAGGAGCATTTCGGAAGATCGGCATCAAGCGAGAAAAAAACGGCAGAAAATGCCGTTTATCGGTCAGTTGAATCATAATTACAGTTGTGTGCTCTAGAAAGCTATGGCGCTAAGCGAATTCGAAAAGAAGAAATGTGAGAAAATCGTAGGCGAGTTTGTCGAGAAGCGCCGGCCACCGCCGCACATTCGGAAGGATCTGGATTTAGGGTTCCGGATAAAAGGGCAAAGTATTGAGATTTTCGAGATCCGACCGATGTGGCGGCAGCCGGATAAGAGAATCGAAGAGGCTGTAGCAAAGACCACTCACGTTAAGACGCAGAGGCTCTGGAAAGTGTATTGGCAAAGAGCGGACCTGAAATGGCAACGCTATGACCCAGCTCCGGAGGTCGCTAGTCTTGAGGAATTCCTGGACATTGTTGATAAGGACGAATACGCGTGCTTTTTTGGTTAATCGCACATAACAAATCAGCCCAGTCCGACGCCAGCTCCGCAGGCGCGGCTCGCTTCAGCCGTTAGGCGGCTTCGTCCATGACATTCACATGGGAGCTATTAAGGCAAAGCCTGTTCTCTTGCTGGCGCTGGCGGGACTCGTCGTTGGGTTTGTTGTTCTCGGCCTGGGGGGCCGGATCCTGATGCGTCTTCTGGCCTTTATCACGCCGGAGTCCCCACGAATTACCTTCATCGGGACCGTACAGATCATCGGGGCTGGGGCGGCTTGGGGCGGTGTCACAGCGCCTCTGCTGATGGCACTGGCAAGGTGGCGGCCCCGATTCGGGTGTGCCTTCGGATCGCTTTTTGGGCTCGTTGTGATGCTGCTGGCGTTGGGTTTTTTCGTTCTGTTTTCTGGCTTCGATGGTCGCATCGTCGCGCCGCCGCTATTTATCGTTGGAACGGTGGTGCTCTTTCCGTTGCTATTCATCGTCCATGGACTTGTCCTGGACGCGATAACACGGCAGCGTGTCGTGTTGCGGAATAATCAAGAACGCCGTATGAGCGCTCACTCAGGCCGACCAAACGCGTGACAGTTTCAGCCATTGCGGTCACCGTGTTGCTGTGCTACATCGAAATGCTGGCGTTGCTTTTGGCGGCTTAGTTCAATCGTTAGATTGCTGTCTTATTTTACCGTTACATTCGCATCTAAATGGCGTGTGATGGCAGAAGAATTTAATGACTCACGGGGGTGAATCTATGAAACGTATCTTGACCTTCCTTTCTTTCCTTGTGGTTGTATTCGCTTATGCGGAATCCTCGCAGGCTCAAGACCCGCGCCCTATCGGAGTTAGCTCCACGTCTGCTCCAGTTCAGTCCCGCTACGAGATCATCGTGACAACTTCGAGAGTGCGGGCAGTGCTGAAGCTGGACAAGTACACGGGCGAGGTGTTCGAGTTGGCGAGGAATAAGACGCTCGTAAAGAACAAAGATGAGGAGCACGCCTGGCAGAGGACGAAGCGGCTGCCTAATGCGGACAAGGACGAAGCAACGAATGAAGTAAATTACCAGATATACGCAAGCGGTGAGTATGGCATCTACACCTACCTGATAAACACAGGCACGGGTGCGACATGGATATTGGCAAAGGAGGCAGGCAAAGAGGAGCTTTATTGGTATCCTCTGAAGCACCAGTAGTGGGCCGGGGGCTTACCCGCAATCTAACAACTCATTCAACCGGAGCGGAGTTAACGCGGCTTTCATTCGCAAGATTGAAGGCTTATCTGAATGCTTCCCGCCCGGTTAAATCTCGCGTTAAAAGCGCAGAAAGGAGTAGAGTCAATGACATCCTCGAATCTCGTGACAAATGAAGAAGTAAGGCGCGCATGCAATAGTCTTGGTATCAAGGACTGGAGTACTGCCCCGGCGTTCACGGTATCTGGCGATGAGGCGCGGGCGATTCTCAGGGAAGTCGGCGGCGAAGCCGGCGAGATAGCGCTGGAGCATTTCCAGGAAGGGCTGCAGGTGGAACTCGAGCATGGTACCCGCTTCCCGGATGCGAACGTCACCAACAACCACCCCGTCTTGACCGGAAAGATCGTCCTGGCGCATCTGAAGGAGTCGCTGCTCTACTACAAACGACTTGCAGTTGCCGAACTCGAGGGCGACCTGCTCAAGGCGACCAAAGGACGCGATACGGACAAGATATGGTCAGTTTATGAGAGAATTTTGTCGGCCCGCCTCGCGCTGGATCAGGCGGAGGTGAATTTTCTCGCAGGGCAGTGAAATCGGGCCCGCCTGGAAACGGCCTAATGTCATGCAGCTGACGCTTCGCATTACTAAAATATTTCTTTTAATTACGACGTAATCATAACACCGACTAATGTACAGGAAAGGGCTGATCATTGGCCATTGCCAAGATTTTTAAACCCGACGGTTTTCTGTGGGTGTCTGGATTGGCCTGAAACAGGCGCGTACGATCTTGCGATTATCGTAAAGGTTAGAAGACCCCGACCGCCGATTCTGGTAAGGCAAGCCCGGTTTCTGATGGTAGTATTTGTGTAGGTAAGAGATCTCTTGAATTTTGAATGGTGATCGATAGCCCCCGGATTCCGGGAGTTATGCGTCAATCGAAATATCAGAATACAAGTGCACAAGAGAGAAGCCATCGTCATCGGACTGGTCCTCGGTATCGCCGTCCCGCTTACGACATTCGTTGTCTTTTGGTGGACGACGGCGTTTATCCATCTGACCATGCCGAGCGTTCCAATTGAAATCGTGATCGTCGCGGCATTCACGGGTTTGGGGATCGGCGTGGTTCTCGATTTGGTCTATTTGAAACAGTGGATCGAGGGCTTCTATACCGCGAATCCCGGGGTATTGGCGATGATATACCTGGGGCTGAGCGTCGTGGCCGTTGGCTTATTCATGGGACTTCCACTCGGAACGTTGATCCTTGGCATAGGCGCAGGCGTCTACGTCGGCCGGAGACGCCGAATTGAGCTTGCGGATAGGACCACAACCGCGTTGTCGATCCGTAAAACGGCGGTTATTACTGCATTCGTCACCGCTCTGACGGCGTTGCCAATCGGTCTGCTCGCACTTGGCGATCAAAGCGTAATCAGCTTCCTCGAGACTCGTCTTTTCTTCGGCCAGTTCCGGATAGGCAGCACGATCGGGCCGGCACTGATTGCTTTAATTTGCTGCATTCTGTTTGCGATACAATATGGCTGTACGCGAGCCGCCGGAGAGTTGTCGTACAAGATTCAGGCATGAGCCGCCGAACCAGGCTTTGGACCCATGCGGGCGGCGTCGGTCCCGAATTGGTATTCTGCACACCCGCCGCGTTGACTTGAATGTGAGGCGTCTGAATTCACATTTTATTCTGATCCAGCGAGCGAGTCTTGCCTTTGGAATTCTAAAGGCAAAGCGGCGGCGGAAACTTTAGCGGAAAATCGCGCAACGACGTTGGAAAACCGGGGTCACGGCATATTTCAGGTCCTTGTCGAGGGTTGTGTTCCGCCATTGCCTTTGGCAGTGCTATTGGGCGACGACGTGCAATCCTTGAGTATCGTTCTTGAAAGTACTCGCGCTGCCCAAACGGATTTGCTTAACGTCACTTCTATGGTCGGAGCGAATTTAGATGGCCCACTACGACTTTTGGGCGCGTGGGCTCAGCGTCACGGCCTTAGATAACGTTTGGGAGCGGGATTTGTTTTGTGAAACAGTTCAAGAAGGCAAATGAAAAGAACAGTAGAAGAATGTGTCGTGATGGCCATGGATGGAACGGACACTGGTTTGTTTCCGTTTTTGCCCTATATTTTGCAGGATTTATGGGAGATCGGGACTTCCGCTGAGGTAGTTCTCGAATTACTGTTAAAACACAAGACCGACCGATCAAATCTCAAGGTTCTCGATTTGGGATGCGGAAAAGGCGCGGTTTCAATAAAACTGGCGCAAGAACTCAACTGTTTTTGTATAGGCATAGACGCCATCCAGGAATTTGTCACCGAAGCAAGGATTAAAGCGCGAGAACTCAATGTTGAAGAATTCTGCAGTTTCGAATGTGGCGATCTGAGAGAGCGGGTCTCTGATCTGAGAGATTGCGATATTGTTGTTCTCGCTGCTGTTGGCCCGGTTCTGGGTGATTACTATTCAACACTGACCAATGTTTCGAAATGTCTGAAAGGAAATGGGCTGATTGTCATTGATGATGGATATATCGATGACAAAAGCGAGTACTCACACCCTATAACCGAAAAACGGTCGGTGATTCTTAAGCAAATATCTGACGCCGGGATGGAGCTGATAGATGAGATTATTACGACCAGTGATGAAATGAAAGAAACTGATGATTACATTTACGGACACGTTAAGCGACGTTGCCGGGAGCTGATCGAGAAACACCCGGACAAGAAGGATCTTTTCACCGATTACGTCAAGAAGCAGGAAGAAGAGAATGAGGCACTTGAAACAAAAATCACTTGCTCGACAATGTTGATTGGAAGAAATCGTTAACAGCCAAGCCAATATTTTCCCCGCGTGGTTTCGTCGTGCATTACTCTTTGATGAGCAGCCCCGCGCTGATTACAAGATTTGAAGGAGGATAGAAGATGACAAGTCATCCGGTGGTTCATTTCGAGATCGGGTGTTCCGATGGCGCCTGGGAAAAATAGAGAATGAGATTGCGAAGTTCGCCGGGAATTATTGCGAACCTCTCATCCCAAGCCAAAATCACTATGTCTTTGCATGTTCCTCTGTGTTTAAATCAAAAAAAGCCCGGGCACTTACCCGGGCCGATCTATTAACGATTCACGATTTACAGCTTCTCTTCAGCAGCCACGTCCACCGTCCTTTCCACCTGCACTTTAGGAGTCAACTCCGCGTGAGGCGTAGCGCTCTTGATCGCGATATGCGGGGCGATGATCAACGCGACGATACTCATCAGCTTGATCAGGATGTTCATCGAAGGGCCGGATGTGTCCTTAAAAGGATCGCCGACGGTGTCGCCTGTAATGCTTGCTTTATGAGCCTCACTTCCCTTGTACTGCATTTCACCGTTGACCTCGACGCCCGCTTCGAATGATTTTTTGGCATTGTCCCAGGCTCCGCCGGCATTGTTTTGGAACATTCCCATCAAAACGCCTGTGACGGTAACCCCGGCTAACATGCCGCCAAGAACTTCCGGACCGAAAGTGAATCCGACGATAACCGGGGTTATCAATGGGATTGCTCCCGGTAGCATCATCTCCCTGAGGGACGCCTGTGTCGAAATAGCTACGCATTTGTCATATTCCGGTTCGGCTTCATGTTCCATGATGCCTGGGATTTCCTTAAACTGACGCCTGACTTCCTGTACCATCGCCATTGCCGCTCTACCGACTGCGGCAATAGCAAGAGAAGAAAAGATAAAGGGAATCATTCCGCCGACAAATAGGCCGGCGAGCACTTCCGCCTTATAGATATCGATTGAATCAATGCCCGCAAGACCAACATAGGCTGCAAATAATGCCAGGGCAGTGAGTGCAGCGGAAGCAATCGCAAAGCCCTTTCCAGTAGCAGCCGTAGTATTTCCAACAGCATCCAACTTATCTGTTCTTTCTCTGACTTCTTTTGGAAGCCTGCTCATCTCGGCAATTCCACCGGCGTTATCAGCAATCGGTCCAAAAGCATCTATCGCGAGCTGCATAGCCGTAGTTGCCATCATCCCGGCCGCCGCAATCGCGACGCCGTATAAACCGGCAAAATAATGAGCAAAGTAGATGCCCGAGGCGAGGACAAGTGTTGGAATCAAGGTAGATTCCATACCGACGGAAAGACCGCCGATAATGTTTGTCGCGGCTCCGGTATCAGATTGCTGCACAATTGAGTTGACGGGACGTCTTCCCATCGCCGTGTAGTATTCGGTGAAGATACTCATGAGAGCGCCGACAATCGAACCGACCAGGATTGCCAGGAATACACCGGTGTTTGTGAAGTCATGGCCTCGTAGGGTCATTTCCGCCGGAAGCATCCACATGACGAGGAAGTAGCAGGCAATCGTGACCAGGATAATCGAGGTCCAGTTGGCGATATTCAGTGCCCTTTGAACGCTGCCTTTTTCATCTTTAATTCTTACTAACAAAAAACTTAAACTGGAAAAAATAATTCCAATCCCGGCAATGACCATTGGAAGAATCATCGGGGAAAGACCGCCGAACTGGTCCGCCGCTACAATCTCCCGCCCGAGTACCATGGTCGCAAGCATTGTCGCGACATAAGATCCAAAAAGATCCGCCCCCATACCGGCAACGTCGCCGACATTATCCCCTACGTTGTCTGCAATTGTCGCCGGGTTTCGTGGGTCATCTTCGGGAATTCCGGCTTCGACCTTACCAACCAGGTCGGCCCCGACGTCAGCCGCCTTTGTATAGATCCCACCGCCAACTCTCGCGAAAAGAGCGATCGATTCAGCGCCAAGAGAAAAACCGGCCAGAACTTCAATCGCTTTTTCCATAGCGACGCCATTTACAGAACCGCCTATGCTCACAACATATACTTGATAAAAGACTATAAAGAGTGAACCAAGACCTAAAACAGCCAGACCGGCAACTCCAAGACCCATTACCGTACCGCCGGTAAAGGCCACTTTTAGCGCGCCTTTGAGAGATGTTCTTGCGGCTTGAGTGGTTCTGACGTTTGCTTTGGTCGCGATTCTCATCCCAAAGAATCCGGCGGTCGCGCTAAATACCGCACCGATAACGAACGAAATTGCGATCACCGGAGAAGAGGTTTCGATCAATGTTCCAGACCACGCGAGAACTGCTGCCGCGACGATTGCAAAATAAGTCAAAACCTTCCACTCGGCTTTCAAAAACGCCATTGCGCCTTCAGCAATGTGAGCGGAAATTTCAACCATGCTTTCTTCACCGCTTTCCTGCCTGGTTACCCACGCAGACTGAACCGCCATGACAACTAATCCGAAAATCCCGACTGCCGGGATCAAATAAAGAATTGTAGATTCCATCAAAAATTCACCTGTTTTCTATACAAAACTGCCTTAATTCGACTTGGTACGTCTCAAAATAAAATAGTATCTAGGATTTTGCCGCACTGATTTCTGCGACCGATAAGCGTTCGACTCTGACCAACTTCTTCACCGAAATGTCTGAATCGGGTCGATTAGCTCAAAACCAAGTATTATCTACGTTTTGAGCGAAATTACAAAGGGAGAGGCGGGAATTGCGGAACGGGAATATCCCTGAAGGGTCGCGAAGACCTCGTAGTGAAGAAGAACTAGGTCGTGGCCCGGATCGGTAGGGATGGCGTTGAGCTTCCGGGGGTCGATGAAGTCGAATGCTTAAAACGATGAAAATCGCGAAATCGGGTACTTCGATCTCGCGACGATCTGGACTAAACGGAGCAAGTCACTTTCATTTGGTCTACATTTTCCAATGTTTTACTTCTTTGTCGGCCCTTCGCGGATAAAATTTGTTTTTGCTCAGCCATCACGCGGTCCAGGAACCGAAAAACGACCTCCCAATGATCAGAGACTTCACCTTTCACGCGGTCCGCGTTCAGCATCGACGAACCTGGACGCCGTTTCGGCTATGTAGGTGTCGATACCCCCTTGCTTAAAGACTGCAAACTGCAGCAGCCAGGTAAAAATTTCCAAAAAGAGAAACTCCGTCGGCCGAATTTATTACTACATCCTTTCAGCTATCTTCCTTCCCTTCTGAATCCTGATTCCCGACTCCTGAATTCTTCCTCTTGTATATCGAATCCCAAACGGTCGTATAGGTCTTACCGCCGTCGGTCGAGGTGTCCCATTTCTGGCGCACCGTTTTGTCGGGCAAATCCGTAAACTCGAATTTATGAAGCGTTTTTGCCCCCGCGGCATTTACCGTTTCGGCGGTAAACTTCATCATGTTGCCTTCGCGTCCACCTTCAAAAAGAAATACGCCACCCTGGCTGCCGACGTAAAACTGCTTCCACTTGTCAACGGAAGCATCGTATACATTGAGGCTTTTCCCCGTTCCGCCGCCCGTGTTTTTCCAATTTTCGATCAGCGTACAGCCATTGACGCCCCGCTCGATCAGGTTTTCTCCGATTTTGCGGCCGTTGACAAACACATCCCAGTCACCGAGCCAAAAATCGAACTCGTGGGCCTTTTCCGAGTATTTGCAGGGGTTTCTTTGTTTATCGACGATCGACAGCATTTCTTTGAAAGCGGGATCGTCACGCAAACCCGAAAGGTCTTCGTCAGTTTCGATACTTACCGAAAATGCCGCTCCGTTCGTGAGCGCCTTTTTGAGCCATTCGAAGGCTGCCCCTTTGTCGCCAAGCCGGGCATAGGCGGAGGCAAGGTTATACATCGCCGGCCAATTCTGATTGATCGCCAGATTCTTCTTGAGCGCCTCGGCCGCACCTTTGTAGTCGCCCTTGCCGTGTCGCGCCGAGGCCAGGAGATAAAAAGCGCGTGCGTTTTGAGGATTGTCTTTGAGGAACCTTGCGAGCCCCGTCTCGGCCTCGTCGTACTTCTCCTGCTGCAGTAATTCTGTCGCGGCCACGATTTCGGGAGGCTGCCCGGTCTGCGACAATCCGGCCGAAGCGAGTACCAAAAGCGCGAAACAAATTGTTATTACCTTTTTCATAGTTTTCTTAAATCCCGGGCCGAAAGCCCTAGCTCTTCAATTCCCCCCGAAAGTTTCGTTGATTCATACAATTCTTCAGAGTGATGACTTTCCGGGGCGGTGTTCAAGAGACAGAGGCTGGTCAAACAGACATAGGTCCCCCGCCCCAAGATCTCATGAACGTGTATTTCTTCAGCGCAAACCAGTGACACGATGGTATCAAGATCGAGGCCCGACAGAAAACCGGCCTCCGTGGGAAGCACGAATATCCCGGTCTTGCCACATTTGCCGCACCAGGTCCGCGTCGAATAACGCTTTCTCCGGACAACAAAAGCTTCGCTGGATTCAATTGAAATCTCTGTTCTGATTTTTGACATTCGCAGCACTTGTTACCCGGCAGCCGACGTCTGGAATATGCCGAATTTGTCCTCAAGATACAGAAACCCGATCCGCTTTTCACAAGAATCTGCCGCCATGAAAAGCCCGTTGGACAACTTTTCGGCTTCCCCGGCATCTTTGACTATTAGAAACATACAGCTTTGGTTGTTTTCATCGTAGTTTGCGAAGTATTGAAAAAACCTTGTCTCAATACGAATGAGGCAAGCCCATGCACAAACGTTGCTGACCGGTAACATCTGCACATCTCATGAACCTGCCCCATTCACGCAAACTATAAGTTTTTACGTGAACCAATGTCTTGAAAAGACCGTAAAAGATTTATCAAAAGAAATTCAACGCCGTTGCCGCTCAACCCGAGTGATCGTGTATCTTATTGAAACGCAATAGTTTATGGCGTGTCTCCAAGATTTCTTTGGTATGCCGGGAGCAAAACGATGAGGAAAGGAAAGCTTTACGATTTTGCCGGTTTTCGAATAGATACCGAGCAGAGGTGTTTACTGCGCGGCGAAGAAATCGTTTCATTGACACCAAAAGCGTTCGATACGCTGGCGGTACTTGTTCGAAACCCCGGGAAGGTTATGACTAAAGACGTGTTGCTCGACGAGGTCTGGAAAGACACATTTGTTGAGGAATCGACCCTTGCCCAAAACATCAGCACGCTTCGAAAGACACTCTCCAAATACGACCTCCAAACGGACTTTATTGTAACTATCCCGCGCCGCGGTTACAGGTTTGTCGCCGATGTAACGGAAACCGACGCCGATGAGGAGGTCCTTGTCGTCGAGAAACATTCGTTGACGCACATTGTCGCCGAGCAGGAACACATTTCGGATTCCCGCAAGGGGTGGCCGTCCGCTAAGTGGCTGGTCGGGATTTCGACGGCGGCTGCGGCGCTTGTGGCTTCCATATTTGCGGTCAGTTATTTATTTTCGAACCCGACTCAGTTCGAGTCCAAGTTCCGGCAGTTTCGTATATCGACGCTTTTTTCCGGCCAGGATATCAGCAATGCGACAGTCTCAACGGATGGCAAATATATTGCCGTACTCAGAGAGGAAGATGACGGAGACGCTCTTTTCCTTCGCCAGATAACCGATGGCAATGAAGTCGCGCTGGTGCGCGGAAACGATCTGAGCATTTCCGGGGTGGTGTTCGCGCCTGAGGGCGACGGTGTATATTATTCGGCGTACAAGAGATCCGATCCCTTTCCCAAAATCGGCAATCTTTATAAAGTACCGCTTCTGGGTGGAGCCTCGCGCGTGATCGCAAGGGATGTCGACGGCCCGGTCACCTTTTCTCCCGACCTAAAAAAATTGGCATTTGTAAGAGACAAGTTAGATGAGATGGAGTCAGTTCTGATACTTGCAAACCCAGACGGCTCGTCACCGCGCGCGCTCGCCTCAAGGCCGCTTTGGAATGGCTTCTCGACATCGGGCGTATCGTGGTCACCGGACGGCGGACGGATTGCAGTCACTATCATGGACCGCGAGGACCGGGAAGGGCCCATGAAATTGGCTACAGTTGATGCGGATACCGGCGAAGTATCCGTACTTTCGGGAAACGACTGGCTGTGGATCGGCAAAACGGCCTGGCTTGATGACGGCAGCGGCATTGTAGTTGTCGCATACGGCGCAAAATCCCCGAACCTCACCGATGAGGTCTGGTTTGTGTCCTATCCCGACGGCGCCGCGCGGGCGGTAACTCGCGGTTTGAGTGGGATCACGGGTTTTGGTATCACGAGGGCCGGAGACACGATGATCGCCGGCAAGAACAATCGACTGACAACGCGTTCGTATCTGGATATCGAAAATCCGGATGTTTCCCGTGTTATCGCGAAATCGGTCAGCGAGGACAGCCTCATGCCTTTGGGAGCCAGATGGGTCGGCGAAGACAGGATTGTCTACGCGAAAACCCAAAACGGGAACGCCGATATCTGGATGATGAATCTTGCCGGTTCTGAAAATGTTCAATTAACTTCCGAGCCCACAGCCGATTATGACCCGGTGGTTTCGCAGGATGGGAAACGCATAGTTTTCCGTTCGAATAGAAATGGGCGACTCACGCTTTGGGAGATGAAAATGGATGGTTCGAACCAGCGCGAGATCGTGGATTCGTATTACTCGTCAAGAGCATCTTTTCCAAAGGATGCGTCGAAAATGTATTTTTCCGCGGTTCCGTTGACGGAGAAGTTCCAGGTATTGTTCGAGCGCGATAACGATACCGGCAGGATCGCACAGTTGACGGATTTCAGGTCCTTTCGACCGGCCGTATCCCCGGACGGAAAATATATTCTGTGCTTTGCGGTCGAAAACGGCGATACCAAATTCGCACCGGCGACACCTCTCAGGTTGACGCTTTTTTCGGTCGCGGAAAAGAAGATCGTCAGGCAGTTTGAAAGGGTCCCGAGAAGGGAACTGCCGATCATCGAATGGAAGCACGACAACAGCGGGTTTTTCTATGTCAAAAAGAAACGGAAGACTACCTATCTCGACGAGCGCGGCTTGGACGGCGAAACCGTTAAGACAATCAAACGTTGGGAGGAAGGAAATGTCTTTCAGATAGCGCTTTCGGAAGATGGCAAGCGTCTGTTTTTTGAGAAGGGTGAAGATGTCGTAAGTGTTTTGAAGTTTGAAAACGCTGGCGGTGTTTGAACGCGAGTCGGATGGCGGGATTGAGCGATTCGCGGGTTTTAAAAAACAGAAGGAAAAGGACCGCGCCTACGGTGTAATAATCTGAAGAAAGGGGTTGTAAACATACTCCGTGGAAACAGGAAGCTCACTTGGCCACTTGTAACAGACCGAGATTGCGTATGCAGGATCGAGTGCCCATTGCCCTGTATTTAAAATCCTTTTGTTTTTCGTTTTTCGGTCATACCATCCCCAAAACGGCTTCGCCATACTGTCGCTCGCGGTCCTGCCCCTGAACGCGCCGGCGATATAAGACTTGCTTGTTGCCGGTCTGCCGCCAAACGGTTGATACACGAAAAAGTTCTCAAACGTCTCGTTCGCCTCATCTGAATCGCCGCTGCCGCGGCTCCACAAATCAGACTCGATCGGCCGGAGCGCATATCTCACATTACGGTCATTTCCCGAGCGCGGATATCCCGCGGTATCGCCCGCGATATATGTAACCCCCGTGTTTTGTTTGAACTCCATTTTCTCGGGATCGAAGAGGGACGTTTTGTGCGAGCCGCCCAAAACGCCGTGCCCGCCGGCCTCAATGAATACGATCGGGTGTGTATCTTCGTAGATATCTATCTTTCCGTCGATGTCGTGCACGCCCCTTAGGATACGCCTTTCGTTTGTAAACGAATAGACATTGTTGTGGGCGAGCGTCTCCATCATTTCGAGCTTCCCGAATTCCGATCCGTCTTTGCGGATCGAAAGAATCAGCCCCTCGTTGTCGTTCTCGTGACACGTACCGACGACGCAAACGTCTGAATAGTCGCGCGGGTGGAAAAAGTTGTAATGCAAAAACCAGTGAGTACTGGTTTCCATCACAGCGTAATAAACAAATGCTGCACGGGACCCCGTTTCGAGATTCTCCCAGTTGTCGTCGCCTTTCCAATTGCCATCGTAATTGAATCCGGTAATAAAATCGGCTTTCGGAACGAACCAGGTTTCTTGCGCGATAAACGGGGCGTATATCCGAACGATTGGTAAATACTCGTCTTCTGGCGGGACGACCCATTCTCCTTTACGAATAGATTCAGTCTTCGCGCTGACCTCGATCACTGTTTCTTTGGTCAGGCTCCCTTCGGTTAGCCGGACTTTGTATTTGCCGGGTTTATCAGGTGCCGTAAAAAGGACCGCGTCTTTTGACGAAGCGATGCTGATCCCCTGCATGATTAAAGACTGCCATCCGCTTTTTTCCTTTTCTCCAGCTTCTCGATAGAGAAAAGGCTTGGAAAGCACACCGCCATTCGCCGACAAGATTTCGATCCTCCACTCGTTGCTTTGGAGCTTGGTAGGGCCCGAATCTCCGTTTCCAAGGAGGCTTTCGAAGAATCCCTTTTTCCTTATGCCAAAGAACTCGGCATGGAGTACGGCGGTCTCGTTTGTACCGATCTTGCCGTCCTCAGGGTAGATATTGAGCTTGATCTCTGTAATTTTGTCTTTTGGAGGCGCCACAGCCGAGACTGCGAAAACGAAAGCGCAGATGAGAAATAAAGGACAAAACATTTTCATAGCATTCACCCAAAGGCGGTCAGTTTTCATCAAACAACGCTAAGTTTCCAAAACCATCTCTCCGCTTCGACCCTTCCGGACCTTCAAAAGCGCGACGACCACCAAATAAACGGCCAATCCGATCAGTGTCAGCGCCGCCATCCCGTTTACGAATTTTATATCGATTCCGTTCGAGGCTGTGAAATTTCCATAAACCAAAGCCAACAGAGCCCATAATGTTATTACCAGCACAAAAAGCATCGGCAAAAGTGTGAACGCAATGCGTTTCCTGGCTTGGTAGAGCCAGGCTGTTATGGAAAGGAGCGTCAACGCCGCAAGCAACTGGTTTGACGCGCCGAAGAGCGACCAGAATTCGAGCCACGAGCCCTGGTTCGCGATCAATGCGATGAAAATCGGCAGAGCAATCGTTGCCACTGTTCCAAGGATCGCACCGGCACGGCCCCGCATACCGACAAGTTCCTGGACGATGTAACGGCCGAGCCTTGTACAGACATCGAGCGTATCGAATACAAATGTCGAAAATGCCATTGCGCCGAACGTGATTGCGAACGGCAGATACTGTTTTCCGATGATCACGGTCAGAAAATCCCCGATTCCGTTGCCGTAGACCGTTCCCGGCGAAACCCCGGTCGCAACTCCCTGGGCGACGATCATGATGGTCACCAGCGCGATGAATGCGACAAAACCCTCGGCAAGCATCGCGCCGTAACCTACAGGACGGGCATGGGATTCCTTGTCGATCTGTTTTGATGTCGTGCCCGAACAGACCAGACCGTGAAACCCCGAACAGGCCCCGCAGGCGATGGTCACAAAAAGAAACGGAAAAAGCGTGCCTGTCATGCCGCCGACATCGAACGACTTAAAAGCCGGCTGCTCGATCGAATAGCCCCCAAAAAAGATTCCAATGACTCCAACCGCGAGTGCGGTATAGAGTACGAATCCGCCGAGATACCCGCGCGGCTGCAAAAGCATCCAGACCGGAACCAGAGATGCGACGACGCAATAGATCAAAATCAGCAATGACCAGGACAGGTGGCTCAGGGCGAAGACGTTCGAATAAATCGTTCCCAGCCAGGAAAGCGAGAAGACGATCGGCACGAAAATTACGGTCGCGAGCCATAAGGGCGGTTTTAGATACCGTTCGACAAGCCCAAGCACGGTGGATAATCCAAGATAGGTGATGCTCGCAAAGGCGACCGCACCGCCTGGGTTAAAACCTTTCGCATTTTGGAGCTCTTCAGTTCCGGAAACGAATGTACCGGCTGTAATATCAGTGAATGCAACAATTACATAGATAAGCGCGATCCATATAAACGCCATCATCGCGCGCCCGGCGCCCGTGCCGAGCTTTTCGCGGGCGATTTCGGCGATGGATTTTGCGCCATGCCGGATCGATGAAGCGAGACTTGAAAAATCGTGAACGGCACCGATCAGTACGACTCCGAGCGCGATCCACAAAAGGCACGGCAGCCATCCGAACGCCTGGCAGGCAATGATCGGTCCGGCGATCGGCCCGGCGGCCGAAATGGCCGAGAAGTGTTGTCCGAATAAATAAAAGGGACGGGTCGGAACATAGTCCAGACCGTCATTGACCTCGTTTGCGGGTGTCTCGCGAGAATCGTCAAGTTCGAACTGCTTCGCGACCCAGCGGCCATAAGTAAAATAGCCAAAGACAAGCCAGAACAAGAATACGATCGCGATCAGTGCAAGCATCCGTTTAGTTCAGAGTTCAAGGTTCAAGGTACAAGGTTTGTTAGAAAGTCTAATGATTACGCCGTAAAGGTCAAATAATTCTTTGCAAAGAAATTGTTATGCGAAGTCTGAAAGGGAATCCAACACGATCAAAATGCGACGACAAGCGCTCAATTCCTTTCAGGTTTTGAACTCAACACCTGGAACGACAAGGCCCCAGGCTTATCAACTAATTTGTGCGGAGCATCAAAACTTAAAACGTTAAACTTGGGACTTGGGACTTGGAACTAAGCACACCTAAACGGTATGCTTTGCGCATGAAATCCATCCAGGAAACCTATGGCCCGGAGAGCATCTGCTTCGGCTGCGGGCCGGCAAACGAAAAGGGTCTGCGAATCCGCACCTTCGAAAAGGACGGCGAGTACATATGCGACTGGGTACCCGAGAGCCATCACGAGTCTTTTCCGGGAATGATGAGCGGCGGAATTGTCGGGACCCTGCTCGATTGCCATTCCAACTGGGCGGCTGCGCATTTTCTAATGACGAAATTTAAAAAGCCCGAGATCGACTGCACAGTCACAGCGAGTTACAACGTTAAACTCCTGCGTCCGACGCCGAGTGACACGACGCTTCATCTGCGCGCATGGATTACGGAGTCAACAGAAGACCGCGCGACCGTCGAAGCCGAATTGGTTGCGAACGGAAAGGTATGCGCAACCTGCAGCGGCTTGTTTGTTGCCGTAAAGGAAGGCCATCCGGCGTATCACCGTTGGAAGGTTTGAGAGATTTATCCACCAAGGGCAAGAAGGTCAGTAAGGGAAGGAAAGCGAAGGAAGGAGAAGAAAAGAAAAGATGGGGGTATTGCCGGATTGAAGAATCCAGACTTGGAAGTTGTTTTTTGCAGATGTTTATTTGACGAGAGAATCCCCCGAAACAGGTTTGCGCGAGGCATTTGGTTTTAATTGCGTGGGCCGAAAAAAAAATCCAAGCCCCGGTTCTTTAAACCCTACTGAATTCCTTTTTTCCTTCCTTTAGTGATCTCCGTGACCTTATTGGATAATTTTTTCCATCATCTGTTCATAATTCGAGCGAAGCCCCAAATCCTCCATCCACTTGACTTGCCTTCGCATAAGCTCGGGAAGATACCGCACGTCGTTCAACGCGTACTGGACAAGTTCCGGTGTCCAGACCCCGTTCCAGGAGCGACCGAACTTCTTTCGCTGATCTTTATCCAGATCGACCGCAAAATACCTATAGAGGGTCTCCGCCAGCGAGACCGATTGATCGCCGCCTTTCGTCAGCACTTTTTCGGCGATCATCGTATCGAAGACATTTGCAACCTGATATCCGTTGTGAGCTAGAAATGCGAGATCGAATCGTGCGTTGTGGAAGATCTTCGTGATCGAGTCATTTGCCAGAAGTTCAGCCAGCCGACCGAGTCCCACGCCTTCGGAGGTTGGAACGAGGCAGTGATAATCGCCGTCGGAGAATTGCACGGAGAATAGTCTCGCCGTCTCGGCCTTGAGACCGGAAGTCTCGGTATCACAGGCGACCGCGTTGGTTCCAGAAAGAGCCTCGTAGGCCTTCTCGATTTCGTTCGATGAATGAACTATGAAAATGTTCACGGAAAAGATGCGGACAATTGATGGTTGCTGACGTTCGAAACGTCTAAAGTTTATGAACAAAATGCGCGCTGCGCCTACAAATTATCCATTATTCACTATCAATTTTCCATTTGGCCTATCGCCAATTCCCGATGAGTACGAATGGAGACCAAAAATAGGGATGCGCGAAGGGCTTTTTCTTGTCAAAAACAAACTTTCCGGGCGGATCGCCTTCGCCTCTTTCGGGGAATGCGGTCGCGAGCCGCTCGATATATTCCGCATCCGGCTTTAAACGCCCGCTGACAAAGCCTCTCTGGACATCCCGGATCGCTTCCGCTTTTGTCAGCTTTGGGTTCTCCTTCCGCAGACGATAAAACTCGGTCATTAAAAGCGGCGTGCTTTCATCGGCGACCGCCCACAGCGTCGCCAATACCGCTTTTCCGCTTTTTGACTGGATCGCCTCGGCGAGCGAATCTATCTCCTTTCCGTTCGAGCTGTTTGCAAACGCGGTATCGCAGGCGGAAAGTGTGATTAGTTCAACATCACCAAAGTTGAGCGTTGGCGAATTGCTGATCTGCTCAAGCGTCAGCACTTTGCCGTTGCCAAGCAATAGGAATGAATCACTCCAGTTATTACCTAAACGAAAATGGCTCGCCAGATGCACGACTGAAAACTTCGGCTTACCGTCTGCGTTTTCGGTCGCCAGCGCCTCCTCGAATGCACTGACCGTAAACTCCTCGTCGACCAACCTGCGACCCTTTAAAACGCCCGCTTCGCCCGGTTTTCGTTCGTCGCTGATAATCGATTCGAGCTCCGCTACGGATCCCGGTATCGAACCAAAATCGATTACCTCTTCGGGATTCCCGGGGTTCGAAATCCGGCTCGCCTTCGAAACGCCCAGTCCGAGGGCTATCCAATCGGGGTTTTCGTCGGCGAGGTCGTCGCGCGTCTGTATAGTAATCACCGCATTTTTATAGTCTTCAACGAGATAATTCTTTCCATCTTTTGAAAGTGCCCCGACCGGGATGTAACGAAGCGTTCCGTCGAGCGACCAAACAAGCGTTTTCGCATCCGCGGCCTTGAGTTCCTTTTCGATCGGCTTCAAAAGCAGGTCGTAAAGTTCCTTCCCCTTGACGCGCGGATCGACCGACAGGTCCTGCAGCGCCTGCCTGAACTCGTAAATCTTTTTGTTGAGGTCGGCGGACTTGATCTCGCTCTTGCCGTCGACTTGAACAAAAGGAGTTGTCATAACGACCCGATAGCGCTCCTCGGTCAAAAGCGTGTAAATCGCGACCGTCCCGTCTCCCCAGCGGCGCAGTTTCGTTTGCAGGCTGCGATCGTACTCGATCTCTCTGACCCGTTCTTTCCCGAGTTCGGCGACCAGTTGTTTTTGAACAAAAAGCCTGAACGCCGCGTTGGCATCGCTTAGCTGAGAAGAGAGTGCGTTTTGCCGGTTGAGACTCTCATCGTCAAGTTTCTCGCCGGCCCGCCGTGCTTGCCGTTCCTCGTTGTCGAGTTCCTGAAACTCGCGGCTTAGCTGCGTCACGCGATCCGCGATCTTCCTGTAACGCTCCAAAAGCTCCTGTTCCTTTTTCGTCAAAGCGACCCGCGTGTCCAATTTCTTGATTTCGTCGCTGCTTCGCCTGACAAAATCAAAATACTCTTCCGCTTTGAGCATATTGAGGACCTGATTTGCCTGCGCAAATTGCCCGAGTTCGATGAGTATGTCGGCAAGGGCGCGATAGGTGTCCTTAATGGTCGCAATATAGTTCCGTCTCGTGTCCTCACCCAAGGTGCGAATACCGAAACGCATCTCCTGGTATTTGTTGACCGCCTGCTTCCCATAAAAAGAAGCGATCGAGGCATTGCCGCGGGCCCTCCAATTGAGCATCAGGTTGTTCAGGGTTATCGCTTCGAGGCTCGCCTCTCCCGCCTGGCGTGACAATAGCAATGCTTCGGCGAGTCGCTGCGAAGACGACTCCACACCCTTCAGTTGCTCTGCCATCCCGATATTGTTGAGAGTCGTTGCCTCGCCACCACGATCTCCGACCAATCTGTAATAGACAATTGCCTTGTTTAGGTAGCGGAGTGCCGGATCGGCTTCTTTATTTTCGATATGGACGACGGCGGTATTGTTTAGGATCTCGGCCTCGCGGAATTCCTGACCGAGTTCATCAATAATCTCCAGAGCCTTTTGGTAATAATCCAACGCTTCTTGAAGGTTGCCCATGTCGAATGAAACGAGTCCAAGGTTGTTTAAGGTGGTCGCTTCGCCGTTGCGGTCGTTTGTCGATCTCCTGAGGACGAGCGAACGGTTGAGGTATTCAAACGCTTTCTTCTTGTCGCCGAGCTCGTCAAACACACGGCCGATGTTGTTGAGGATTATCGCGGTACCGCGCCTGTTCGCGTTATCGTCCGGTATCGAAAGGGAATTCCGTATCGCGTATGCGCTTTTATAGTGTTGGAGCCCTTTTTGGAACTCGCCCTTTTTCACGTATACGGCACCGATACTGTTTAGAGTTACGGCCTCGCCGTTTGCATCGGCAGCCGCCCGACGTTTCGGCAAAGCTAAATTGAATAGTTCAAGGGCCTTTTCCGTATTGCCGGTGTCGTCATAAACGCGGCCCATGTTATTCAGAGTGCGTGCCGCCCAATAGTCGTTGCGCAGTTCCGTAAAAAGAGCCAGCGCCGATTCGTAAAATTGTAACGCTTCCGGATTCTCACCCAGCGCGTTTGAGACAAAACCCAGCCCGACGAGCGATTTGGCCTCTCCCTCTTTTTCTCCGGATCGGGAGAATATCGTGTTGGCCTGAAGGTATTTTTCCTTCGCCGCTTCAAGCGCAGTCTTCGTTTGTAGTTCTATCAGTTCGGTGCCTTCCGAATAGAGTTCTTTCGCCCTTGTTAGTTCATCCGGTTGCGCAAAAATAGGCGGGAGCGCCGCAAGAAAAAACGCGGCGGCCAATGAAACGCGGAACGAAATACGAAAAACTTTAGTTTTCCCGGCCATCATTCGGAGGACTCCTTAACTAATAGAATGCGAATTGTCCCAAAAGTTGCAAATAACGTCTCGTCAACACCGCGAGCAAGATTGAGGATTCGGTTTGTCCGCCGTAATGGCTCGGATGCCCATTCTAATAAAAGTGTTGGTATTCCGCGATCCGGGTTCTGCGGTGTTTTCGTCAATCATCGGCAAAATACTTTATAAATAAAGACGAAATAGGATAGGATTACGGGAATTCATTCAAAAGCGCGGCAATGCGCGCGCAGATGTCAATAATGAAATCCGAGCAACGAGTTTCAATCTTTAGGATCGCCGGCATTTTTGCGTTTGCGATATGCCTTCCGACACTTATTTCCGCACAGGCTCCGCTCGTGATCGATGATCTGATCCGGGAAGTTTCAGTCGATCGGCATGAGGGCGCGTTTGCAGGCTATTCCTACGAAATGGAATTCGTAATGCGTAGATCTGCTCTGTTTGGCACAAGCAAACTAAGAAGGAAATACGAGGTAATCCTTCCCTCCGTCTTGCCAAAAAACAGGCTCTACACCCACCCCCTGCTGCTCACTTATGACAGCAGCCGGAATATCCATTCCGCAGACATAAGCGATGAAAAGAGACGGATCGTAAAAAAGCTCGAGCAGATGGAAAACGGCGAGATCGAGTATCCGGACGAGGATGATGTGAATAAGAACCAGGGCGGATATGTGACCCTGAGGGCCGACAAGAACACGGTTGGCAAACAGAGTTTGCGGATAGATCTTGTCGAACTGCTTAACAACGCCGTACTTACTGAACCGAGAGAAGTTACGGTAAACGGAAGAAAAATGATATCTGTCGAGTTTCGGCCCAACAAAGACGTCACGCCCGCCGCCGACCTGTTTTACCTGGCTCACATCGAGGGAGTAATTCTGATCGATTTGGCAGACCGGCGGATTGCCGCAGTCGAGGGCTTTCCCGTCGGAAAATTGGAGGAAATGAAGCAGAAGCCTCCGGCAGAGCGCGAATTGTCGAGTTCGTTTTTTTACCTGCAGACCCGTCTTCCAGAAGGTTTCTGGTTCCCGCAGAAAATTAAGCTGGATTTTCTGGATGCACCTCCCGAGTTTAAGGACCTCGAAGTGGCGATCGAATTCTTTTTTAGTGAATACAAACGCTTTGACGTTCAGGTCAGATCGGTGACAGTCGATGCCGTGGAAGAAGCCGAAACGGAAAAAGTCAAAGAGGTCGCGACGGATTCAAAACCGCCGTATTAATAGTTCTTTTGTTTTGTTAGCGACAAGAAGAAAAATATTGATCGTAGAAGTCCTTCTCACTTAGGTTCTGACGCCCTTCGAGCGCGGCCTCAAATCTTCTTTTGAACGCCCCACGGTCACTGAAAAGGAAATAGATGGGCGGCCAGCAAAAAGTAAAGCGACCGAGACACCGAGCGCGACCAGGATGAACCACAGGATGTTGGTCACGAAAAAATACATTCTGTGTTATC
>JAOTWT010000268.1 GCA_029862725.1 Acidobacteriota bacterium
CCGAGGAATTGTGTATTGCTTTGTCGGGTGCCGATCTGAACGACAGGCAGGTCGAACTAAGGTACGAGGCGAATCTGAACCGGCGGCTTCGTTTGACCGATCTGAAGTTGGAAGGTACCGGTCTTTTTACAATCGATGAAATCCAGACTGTCCTACAGTCGCAGGTCGCAAGTTCGCTCGGTTTTATTCCTTTTTTCGGATATGGCCGTGGCTACACGAGTATCGATCTGCTCCAGCAGGATAAGAATACGATGCTCTCGCTCCTTCGCGAATTGGGTTACCGGGACGCAAGAGTCGGCATCAAACAGGGTGTCTCGATCAATGGCGAAGATCTGATCATCACTTTCGTCGTCCGCGAAGGCCGACCGACAAAAATCGTCGGCGTGGAGATTGAAGGAAACCAACAGATCGCCACCGATGTTTTGCGTGCCGAGCTCCCCAATCTGGTATCCCGCAATTACTCCCGCGCCGCGGCACGGAACGGCGTCAGAAAACTCTCCCAGTTTTATGCGAACAAGGGCTATTACTACGCGAATGTAAGTTCCTCGATTGTTGAACTCCCGGATCGCGAGGATGAATCGGTTGACGAGGTTAAACTCGTTTACAAGATCGAGAAGGAGGGCAATCCGGTTTACGTGAACCGCGTGTTGCTCAACGGGGTCGAGATAACAAAGGAAAAAGCGGTTCGCAGGTCCCTCGAATTCAAGCCCGATTCCCTGCTTCGGCAAAACGACATATTTGCAAGCGAGCAACGTCTCTATTCGACCGATGCATTCGACTCGGTCGAGTTCTTTGTTGAGCCTTCCGGTGAAACCGCCGACCAGAAGGGCGATCTTGCTGATTTAATAATCAATCTGCAGGAAAAAAAACCACGGCTCATCACGTACGGAGGGGGATACTCGACCGATGTCGGACTCAGCGGCTTTTTTGACATACGTCATTTCAACCTGTTCGGCAAACTTCAACAAGGCGGTGCCCAGGTACGTTGGAGCCAGCGCCAGCAACTCGTCCAGCTCGATTTTATCGATCCCCGTTTCTGGCGTGACGGCAGTGACTCGAGCGGCAATAAGAGATTCGCGCCTTTACGCATTGCGGTCCAGTACCAACGGGACTCGACCGTAACACGATTTTTCAGATCTACGTTTGACAGTGGTACCTTTGGGATCGTTCAACGGATCGACGATACCGGCGCACCGATTGACGAGTTCGGCAATCGTTCCGGCGATCCGACTCTCAACCGCTTTACTTTCTCGGTCGAAACCAATCGTACTATCAGCGACAAAAACCGCAGCATTTTGTTTTTCAAGTACAGATTTGAAGATGTCCGTTTGTTCAGTTTTGAGAGCCTTTTGATCAAGGAATTACTTCGTCCGGACTCAAAGATCAGAATCTCAGGCCTGAGCCTCACATTTGTTCGTGATACCCGGCGCAATTGTTCTCCCCGCTATACGATTCTGGATATTATCGCAAATGGGGAGCCGGCGGATCCCTGCAAATATAGTTCTGGGGACCCAACTCACGGCGACTTTCTGACCGCTCAATTTGATCTCTCGATGCCCGCTCTCGGCGCGAATATCGGTTTCAACAAGCTCCAGCTAAGCTATAACCGTTACTATACGATCAAGCCTCTAAGAAATACGACCCTCGCGGCGCGGGCGATTTTTGGACTCGCAAATGTTTTTTCAAGCGGCAATCGATTTTCGTCGACACAGTTTCCCGGACTCGACGGGAGTCTCCCGATTAGCGAGCGTTTCTTCGCCGGCGGGTCCACAACGATCAGGGGGTTCGAATTCGAAGGGGCCGGGCCGAGGGTTGTAGTCGTCCCGCAAGGCACCTTTCGAAACCAACGGGGCGAGATAGTCTCGCTAAATCCCTTTACAATACCGTTTGGGGGCAACGCATTGGCCGTCGTAAACCTCGAGGCGCGGATTCCGTTTACGGATACAATCCGGGTCGTCCCGTTCTATGACGGGGGCAACGTATTCAGCAGAGCTGAGGAAATTTTTAATCCTGCCGATGCACCGGCAAATGACGTGTTTCGCACGAACTCGCGGTCAGTATGGACCCATACCGGCGGCCTCGGGATCCGCATAAGAACACCGATCGGTGGCGAATTCGCAGTCGATTACGGTTATCTTCTTAACCCTCCTAGTTTTTTGATCCCCCAACAGAATGGGCCCGACGCTATTTTTCGTCTGCCACAAGGGCAGTTTCACTTCAGATTTTCTCAGGCGTTTTAAGTAATGACCAAAATTGTGTCGGCCCGCAAACGGTTTAGTTTGCGGGCCGAGATTGTAGTAGTCGCCAGGTGCCTCTAGTTTGAGCGCTTCGGGGGAATCACGTTGCTTTCGTCAAGTTCGACGATTAAGGGTTTTTCTCCGCTTTCAACGGGTTCTACCTCCTCAATCGGTTCCACCGGTTCCACGTGTTCGATCTCCTCAACATGTTCGATTTCCTCGACGTGTTCGACCCGCTCGACATCGACAATCCTGACCGGAGTCAGATTCTCGCCTTCAACCTGGATTTCTTTTACTTCGATCGGTTTTTCGGCTTCGCGGATAAGCTCCTGTTTCTTTCTCATCGCGGCAAGCTTTTCGGCGCGGTTCTTTTTGATCCAGGCTTTCCGCCGAGCCTTGACTGCGTACATGGCCTTATCGGCCGCGATAAGAATCTGGTCGAGCGTGTCTCCGTTGTTTGGATAGCCCGCAGATCCGAGGCTGACTCCGACTCTGGCAACCTTGCCGTTACCACCATCGAGCTTGAACTCGCGTACTGATTTCTCCATCCGCTGGCAAAGTTCGAGCACGGATTGATTGTCCATATCCGGAACGATAGCGACAAATTCGTCTCCGGCGTACCTTGCGAGAAAATCGTAATCGCGAAGCTGTTCGCCCATTACCTTTGCGACGCCCTTCAACAATCCGTCCCCGACTTTGTGTCCAAAGGTATCGTTGACAGCCTTAAATCCGTCAAGATCGAGCATCAGGATCTGGAACGTCGAACCATTGCGTCGTGCGCGGGCTATCTCCTTGTCGAACTGGATTTGGAGGCTTCGTGCGTTTGGCAGACCGGTCATCGGATCCGTCATCGCACGCGTTTCCGTTTCAGCGTGGCGGAGAGCGGTCGCGATCGCATCGGAAGCTATTCTGGATATCGTTTCCAGCAGCCTCATGTGTTCGTCTTCGTAGGTTTCAAGATTACAGGAATAGAGCGAAACGGCCCCGAGAAGATTTTCATCCACCATCAGCGGCAACGATGCCATCGCCGTGAACTCCTGAATAAACTCCATCTGGTAGAACGAAAAATCGAGCCCCGGATTAATATTGTAAACAGACTGCCGTTTCTTTAGGGTATAACCGGTCGCACCCTGACCTATCGGAACCTTTCTGTTCTTTAGTGCGTCACTATGACGTCCCTGCGCGTATTTAGCCATAGCGACTGTGCCGGCCTCATCGAGTAGATAGACGACACAGGTATCGAACGGGACCAACTCCTTGATCTTGGAAACAAACAATTCGAGGGTTTCCTGCAGATTCAACGACGAACCGAAAACACGTGCCAATTCGTATAGCGTAAACACCTCGCGGTTGGCGCGCTTGATCTGTTCGATATAACTGGATTTGCTTTCGATTTCCTCGGACGCCGCATCGCCTGAAGCCGCGGATCCCGCATTCTTGATATAGGAAAGACCGGCGGCATCTACCTCTGTTTCGAAAATGCGCAGGTTTCTCAAAAATATGTCGACAACGCGCGGATCGAACTGGTGTCCCGAACCGCTTACCAGAAACTTTCTCGCCTCCTCTTTGGAGACAGCTGCGCGAAACGGTCTTGCCCCTCGCAGAGTGTCATACGCATCGGCGACACTAAGAATTCGGGCCGTAATCGGTATTTCTTCCTTCGCCAACCCATCGGGATAACCGCTCCCGTCCCAGTATTCGTGATGATGTCTTACGGTCGGTACGACCGGATATGGAAAGTCGACCTTCGCGAGGATTGAAGCACCGACCGATGAGTGGATCTTTACTTTTTCCTTTTCGGCAGGCGTCAGGCGTCCCGGTTTATTCAGAATATGATCGGGTACCGCCAGTTTCCCTATGTCGTGCAACAATGCCCCGGCGCTAAGTGCTTCGATCTGATCGGCCTGGAGACCCATTTGCTTCCCGACCCCGACGGCGTAAATCTGCGCCCTGCTGACATGTCCGCGTCCGACCTGATCGCGGGCATCGATTGCCGTCGCGAGCGCTTCGACGGTCGCCAGGTGGATTCTGCTCGCCTCACGCAGTTCTTTGGTCTTTTGCGTAAGCATCTGCCTGTGAAACCGGTATGCGAAATGCGCTCCGATCACGAGCGGCAATACAAGCAGGCCGAGCGTAAGTCCGAAATAGACCAGCAAGAGATGAAATGCGAAAACCGCCCCGACGCAAACGAAACCGGCCACGATGCCAAAAAAGGCTTTGTCCTTCCAAAGGCTCTTGAGCGTGTCACGTCCCTCAAACTTAACAAAGAGCGAATATGACAGAGAATAAAAGATATAGTAGGCGACCGCTGCAACAACCAGTGCGACAAGCAGCCTGACAGCGTTTGTGGGTTGATTCGCCACGGCCTTCGTGAATAGCCCGACGGAACCCTGCATTATAAAATAGAAAAAGTAGCTCGCAATGAGCGTGACCCACGAAATAGTGAATATGTCGATCGTCCAACGTAATGTGTTTCGCGATCCCAGATGAAAATTTCCGATCGCCGAAAGGATTGCCAAAATAACCCCACCACCGGGGCCAAGCCAAATAACCCCCCAAAAGATAATCAGTTCCCGGACTGAGATGTATCCATCGGTTCGAGGTAATTTAATCTGGTACTGGCTCACGGTAAGCGTTATCGCCGTGCAGACGCCCAAGATGAACCAGTCTTTGAGCCCGAAATAGAGCGTCGAATAGGCAGCATAGATCGCTGCGCAACCCGCCATTACGGCAAGCACACACCAAATCACTCTCGTGGCTGAGTTCTTATCTGAGAGATGTAAAGGCTTCAAATATTTACTCCCAGAGCGAGGTTCTGTTTTCGATCCGGCAATCTTGATTGACCGGACCCTAATAAATAAAAAA
>JAOTWT010000269.1 GCA_029862725.1 Acidobacteriota bacterium
GATAGAACAGCCGAGTCCGGAAGAACCTGCTGAAACCTCCATCGAGATAAGCGGGGCGGTCGCCGTTGAAGGAGGCGAAACCGCCGTCGGCGGCGGAATCTCCAAACGGCCTCTTCGACGCGAATTCGTAAAGGATTTTTTGATCGATGAAACGGAGGTAACAAACGCTCAATACCTAAAATTTACACAAGCCACCGGATACAGGGTTCCGGATGATTGGGTGGGCGGAACGTACCCGGAAGGAAAAGGCGAGTACCCGGTCGTATTTGTTTCCGTCAACGATGTGAAAAGATATTGTAAATGGCGCAGCAAAGTCCTGGGTATGGAAGTTCGCCTGCCGAGTTATGCTGAATGGCAGCGCGCGGCAGGAGGTGACAAGCGGTTCACGTATCCTTGGGGCAACGAATGGAATGAGGCCGCGGTCATTTCTGAAAAGAAAAAAGAAGCCTCGCCGGTGAGAAGTTTTGAGTTGAACCGGTCTCCTTACGGGGCGTACGACATGGTCGGCAACGTTTGGGAATGGACATCCGACATATTGAGGAAGAACGAGCTGGTCAGTAAAACATCGCTTAGTGGTTATCGGCCGGAATCTCAGATACACCTCGTTTTGGGTGGCTCATTCAACGAGGACCGAAGTAAATTATCCAATTCGTTTTGGGCGGAAATAGATGCCGGAACCCGTAACAAAAGTGTTGGATTTAGATGTGTTATAATTCCGGAATTGAAATAAAGTAACAAAATCCGCTAATCATTCCTTGAAATATTTTAGAGTTTTTTGCGAAAGAAGGGAGGTCAATCGAGATGAAACACTCAAATGGAACGATTAACCAGATGACAGGTTATTTGACCGCTTACCGTTACATTGTGGTGATTGCCTTCCTTATTACAAGCTTCTTCGTACTTGCGAAACATTCGTACGCGCAGGGTTCGGATCTCGAAAAGACTGTTTACAAAAACGCAGCACCTACAAAGAAGAAATCCAATACAAGCAAGACGGCCCCGAAGAAGACTACGAAGAAGTCCGCTTCCGCCCAAACCGATGCCAATAAGCCGGTCGCCAGGCGCTCGTCTTCAAAACGATCCGGCTCACGGCGTAATCCGGCAACCAAGCTTGTCGATTTCGTTTTTCGAACTCCTGCCCCCGGACAGGAAGTATGGTGGGGCGAAGAGAAACTGGGCGCAAGTGACGACGGCTCGGTTCTAAACAAATCATTGAAACCGGGCAATTATCTCGTCAGCGTGAGGGAATCCTCGGGAAACGTCATCCTGAAATCGCAATTGGTGCGGGTGGCGGAGGAACTGACTGAAGTAGTGTTGATATCGGACGAAGCAAGGGCGTTGGAATCGGAAGAAGTCGCGGCAGATGCAAACCCGGAGAACGATCTTAAGGAAACGATCGAAGCAAGCGAAAAAGTACTTAGGATAATGCGCGACTATGCTGACCCGATGAAGACAAATACGCTTTCGTTGTCTGACTGGGAATTTGTCTATAGACTTGCCAACACAAACGAGATAAACAATTTTACAGCCGTACAGATTGAAGCCCAGAGGTGGTTTGCATCGGGACAGATCGAACTTTCGAAGGGAAAATATGTCGAAGCGTTGACCGCCTTCGGGCAGTCCAAGACCTTCATGCCGAAGTCGGCATACCCGGACTTTGCGACGGGCGAGACGTATCTTGCGAACGGACAAACGGATCCCGCGCTTCAATCTTATGTAAGCGCGATCGCCATCGACCCTAAATTCGCCCTTGCCCATGCAAGGCTAGGCGATATTTACGCAAAACTCGGCAAATCGAAGGAATCGGCCGCCTCCTATACTTCCGCTCTCATTAACGGATATGATTCATCCTCGATTCGCTATTCACTTGCGAAGGAATTGATGAAAATAAAGAGATGGGACGAGGCCGCAACCAACCTCGAAGCTGTTTCAAAAGACGCTCCTTCGGGCGAGGTATTTCTTACCCTGGGCGATCTTTATAAAGAACTGAAGCGCTCGATAAGTACTTACGAAGCTTACAAACGTGCGACCGAGCTCTCGCCGGATTCCCCGACAGCGTTTTACAAACTCGGAGAACTTCTTTTCGAGGAACGCGAATACGATAAGTCCAAGGCAGCACTCGAACGTGCCCTCTCACTGGACGGCAATGGTGAAAACATCAATGTCGGAACAGCGAGGAAGTATATTCGTGAAGCCGAACAGAAACTTCGCTAGAAATACGGTAGGCGGGAAACAGATCGTTGTCATTGCCGATAAATTGGTCGAGGAGTATTTGTCACTCTTCGACAATGCAATGACGTTAATCGAAAGACACAATTACGCTCACGCATCAGGGCCTGACCGCCCGGCTCAGGGTTCCGTGTCCGGGTCGAAGATGTCCTTCGCGTCGATTATCGGGAGCGGCCGCGGAACGAGATCCCCTCAATCCTCGAATAACGATCCGGCACGCAGCGGGTCGGTAGGTGTTGAGAAAACGCCGGCGAAAGAGAAACAAGAGGCTTCCAAACCCAACCACACCAGAGATTTCCATCAGGACACGGAAAATGACCCGATTGCGGATCGCGGGTTTGGACTTTCTGCGGTTCCCGAAAAAAGCGAAAGAGGTGTGCTGTTCGCGCCGCCGGCACGATCGATCCTGCACGTCGCGGACCTCGAGCGTTTGGTGGCGTTGATTCGAACCGAAAAAGCAGGCGCGATGCACGCCGTATCGGTTAAGTTAAATCATTCCGTGTTCGAGGGATTGGAGTTTCGAGTCTCTTTTGAAAAAGGCCACGGGCTTAGCGCGGAAATCGTAGCCGGCAGCGAAACAGTCCGCAGCGCGCTGCTCGAACGCGCTCATGAGTTGATTCGATTATTTGCCGAAAGAGGAATCGAGCTGGGTTCTCTCAACGTCTCGCTGGGGGGAGAAAATCGCGAAAACGGTCGTTTCCGCGATACGAATAAGTCCCAGGTTAAACCACAAAATCCGCCAACAGATGCGCTCGGAGCGTCCAAAAACATATCTTTCGAGTCCTCGACCTCGTACCTGTCCTAAGGCTCATTCCCTACAATTCCTGGTTTTGAGATCGCAAATCATGTCTTATAGTGTTTATTAAGACTTTTTTGCGCATTTTGGCGTCTTAATACCGGGCATAACGATGTCCGTGAGCAATGACAAACTCTCCGAGCCGCATTCGGGAGATTTATGTTGACTGAGAAAAGTGACGAGCAACTGGTTCAGTTGGCGGTGAATGAAGATCCGGAGGCATTCGGTGAGATCGTCAAACGTTGGGAGCGGAAGATATTTGCGCTCTGCTACGGCATGCTCAACCGTGAAGACGAGGCCAAAGACGCTGCTCAGGATGCCTTTATTGCGGCGTACCGGAACCTGAGCAAATTTCGCGGTGAAGCAAAGGTTTCATCGTGGCTCCACCGGATCGCAGTAAACCAGTGTTTGACACGCAAACGGCGCGAAAAGACGCGTTCTGAGAGTTTTTTCGACGATTCCGAATCTTCGGAAGAAAAGGTATTCGTGGCGCCCGCTCGCCTGACACCCTCGCGCCAGACGGAGCAGGGCGAGCGAATTATGGCGGTCAGGTCGGCAGTTTCCGCACTACCGCCGGACTTGCGCCAAATTGTCGTCATGAAAGAATTTGAAGAGATGACATTTCAGGAGATCTCGGACGTTATGGAAATTCCGCTGAGTACCGTAAAGAGCCGCCTTTACACGGCTCTGAAGCAATTGAGGTTGAGGCTGGAAAGAACACCCCTGGAGGTAATCTAGGGATTGGTGAAGAGAATGTTTGATATGACAAATCGTGAATCCGGCTGTGGCTATGGCGATCAGGTTACCGGTTATATCTATGGGGAACTGAACGAATCCGAGCGGGCGATTTTTTCGGGTCACCTCGAATCGTGTGATGCCTGTTCGGGCGAAATCGAATCGTTGAAAACTGTGATCGGCGCTATAGGGGAATGGAAGTCGAATGTGTTCGACAACTTTGAAACACCCGCGATCGTTGTCCCGCAGGCGGCAACGACAGGGTCCAAAGTCCCGGAATCATCAGCATTGCACCGTCTCCGCGAATTTTTCGGGGTTACGCCGTTGATGTTCAAAACGGCGGCAGGATTTGCTGCAATCTTGATTGCGGCCGGAATAGTCTGGATATCACTTGATTACGCCTTTGAAATTGATGTCTCCGAGAATGGTCCCGCTCCTGTTTTGATCGAAAGAGAGATTCAAAATGAAAAACCTGTACTCGCCGACAACAAAGAAAGTGAGGTAGATCGGGAGACGGCGGCCGAAGACACTCCGGCAACCACGCCCTTGCAGGAAAGCTCGCCGCAAAAGCCCGTGATTGCCTCAAACCGCAGCGACGACGTTGATTCACCTGAGAGAACCATTCGTAAACCGGCAAAGCCCGGGACACGCCCGGTCAAATCACCTTTTGAACGTACGCCACCGGGCTCTGAGCCGCGAGATGGAAAAGGAGACGCTATTCCGCCCGTTGAAAGGCTAACGGTGTTGGCCGATTCGGCCGATACTGAGGACGAAAGCCTTAGGCTTACGGAACTCTTTGCAATCGCTGATTCGGATGAGCGTTGAGGAAAAACAAATGAAGATAAGAAATTTATTGATAGCGATTATCGCATCCGCCCTTTTATGTGCAGGGGTTTTTGCGCAGGGAGACGGCCGGCCGCCTGATAAGACGAACAATTTTGCCCAACGCGATGGCCGCGGAGCAATGATAGCGCGTGAACTCGGGCTTACGGATATGCAAAAGCTGACGATTCGGCAAATAAACCAGAGGCAGCGGCTCTTGTTGCGCGACGCCCAGGTGCGTTTGGCGGCCGCCCGGGAGGCAGCGGATGTTGCGATTTACAGCGACGAATTTGACCAGGCGGATGTCGAGACTAGAATCCGGAACGTAGCTATGGCGCAGGCCGAGATTACAAAAATTAGATTGATGTCCGAAGTGGCCGTTAGAAATGTGTTATCTCCCGAGCAGGTGGTAAAATTTCGAGAGCTTCGCGAAAGGTTCCGGGAGCAAAGGCGCGTAAACAACCAACGCCGCAGGAATTCGCAGATCCGCCGAAACACCCG
>JAOTWT010000270.1 GCA_029862725.1 Acidobacteriota bacterium
GACTCTCGGGTATTGAGAATCCTGGCGGAAGAAGGGTATACCTACGACGCATCTTTTCTCCCAACGAGGCGTGACGGGCGAGACAAGAGATTTACGCACCAGGTGCATCATGGGGGCAATGTGATCTGGGAATTTCCCTATTCAACCCGGGACCTGTACGCCGGCCTGCTCCCGATTTCGGGTGGGAATTATCTGCGCCAGATTCCCTATACCCTTATGCGGTTCGCGGTACGAGACTGGACCAAACGCTATAAAGAACCATTTGTCTTCTACATGCATGTTTGGGAACTGGATCCAGAGCAACCGCGGATTTCGGCAGCATCGAACTACAATCGCATCCGGCACTACCGAAAACTGGACAAGATGGAATGGGTGCTGAGCGAACACCTCGAGCTCTACAATTACACTTCCGCCGCGGACTACCTGGAAATCGCCGATTCAATTTTGCTTGGCGACAAAAAAGATTTTGTCGCGGTTGCCGGCCCGCGTGCAGAAATCAGCTCGACATCTCCGCAAAACGAATTCGAAAAAATTACGATCGTCATTCCCTGTTACAACGAGTCCGAGGCTCTCAGCTATCTTTCGAATACTCTAAGGAGTGTTGAAAACGGGTTAAAAACACGAGGTTATGATGTCGAAATCATCTTTATAAATGACGCCAGCACGGACGATACCTCTCAACGTTTGACTGCACTTTTTGGAAACAGGAGCAATGTCCAAATCCTCCAGCATGACAAAAACAAGGGAGTCGCTGCTGGAATAATGACCGGGATCCGAGCAGCTGAAACTGAGATCGTATGCTCTATGGATTGTGATTGTACCTATGATCCCCATGGACTCGTCGACATGATTCCGATGCTTCAAAAGGGAGTCGATATGGTCACCGCATCGCCTTATCATCCGAAGGGCGAGGTCAGGAATGTGCCCTCCTGGCGGCTGACACTTTCAAAAGGAGCCTCGTTTTTATACCGTCGCGCGCTTGGTTCCGATTTGAGCACGTTTACTAGTTGTTTCAGGGTTTATAGAAGGTCTTCGGTTGCCGGATTCGACCTCTCCGAATCCGGGTTTTTGGGCGTCGCAGAGTTGCTCGGCAAACTCGATGTAAGCGGCGGACGAATTATCGAGTTTCCGGCGACACTTGAGGTACGGTTGTTTGGGATCTCAAAAATGAAGACGGTCCGTACGATCGGTGGGCATCTAAAATTGCTCGCGCGGCTCTCAAGAGAGCGATTCTTTAGGAAAAACAGGTCTATTGAGACTTCTCTTAAAGAGAAACGAATAAACGCAGCCAAGGAAGAAGTCTCGGGAAAATAATATGGTCACGAGTTTGAAAACCGTCGAAAAGTTAATGACGCTGCCCTCCGACCAGGACGCAAGCGGAAGGACGCTTGGAGCCGAAGAGTTGGCTAACCTCGGTGAGGTGATCGCAAGCGGTACTCTTTCGACGACGAAGGGTACTTTTGGGAAGCGTCTCGAAGAAGCTTTTGCCGGCAGGATCGGCGTTGCTCATGCTTACGCGCTCACTTCCGGTTCGGCCGCGATTCACGTAGCGATCGGTGCAGTTAATCCGAATCCGGGCGATGAAATCATCACCACCTCTGTGACGGACATGGGTGCCCTTTCGCCGATCGTTTATCAGGGAGCCGTTCCCGTGTTCGCAGAGGTCGATCCGCAGACGCTCAATGTGACGGCATCGACGATCGAAGAGAAGATTAGTGATCGGACCAAAGCGATAATCGTCACGCACCTCTTCGGCAATCCCTGCGAAATGAACGAGATCATGGAGCTTGCGCGCTCGCATGGAATTCCTGTAATTGAAGACGCCGCCCAATCATTTCTGGCTTCGGTCGAGTGCGATTTTGTAGGCGCCATCGGGGACATCGGTTGTTTTAGTTTCCAACAGGGTAAGCACATGACGACCGGCGAGGGCGGCATCGTAACCTCAAACGACGAAGAACTGGCGCGGCGTATGTTTCTACATATCAACAAAGCTTGGGGCTACGGCGATCAAAACCCCGACCACTATTTCCTTGCTTTGAATTACCGCATGAGCGAGTTGCAGGCCGCGGTGGCAATGGCGCAACTCGAAAAACTGGATGAATGCGTTGAGACCAGGATCGAGAATGCGAACCGTTTGAGCGAGTTGGTTGGCGATATCGACGGAATCGAAACACCTCGCGTCGCTGATAACGCAAGGCATGTTTATTGGCGTTATTGCCTGAATATCGACGATACGAAGATCAGGGACGGGGGCGTCGGTATGGCGGCGGTCCTGAAAGAGAAGAATATCTTCACGGCACCGCGCTATATTCAAAAGCCGTCTTTTATGTGTCAGGTTTTCCAGGAGAAAAACACATTCGGCGACAGCGGTTTCCCGTTTAACCTTGCACGACCGGAAGCGATCGACTACCGGGCGGAGGCCTATCCGATGACCGTCAAAGGTCTCAATGACATCCTCGTATTGCCGTGGAACGAGATGTTTACGGATGAGCATGTTGAGTACATCGCGAAACACGTGCGTCGTGCAGCTAAAATGCTGCGTATTTCGTGACGCGGAGAAGGGTGACGCGGTGACGCGAGAAAAGATGATGGAAGATTGTCAGCGTTGATTTACGATGTTGAAGATCTTAGGCGCTGAAGTAGCCGCCATGTTTAGGAGTAATAACATGGCCACCATGCGAAGTTACCGCGACGTGCGCGTATATAAGAATGAGGTTCAGTTTAGCTGTCGAAATTTTCGAACTCACCAAGCTTTTTCCTCGCGAAGAAAGGTCCTCATTTGATGATCGGATCAGGCGTTCTTCCCCCGCTCAGTTTGCGCAAATCTTGGAGAAGAGACGATACCCTCCCGCGTTTCAAAGCAAACCAAGTGATTGTGAAACCGAGGCGGAAGGAACAAGAGTACGGCTCGAATTCTGTTTGAAATCCGGGCACCTGAAGCAGGAAGAATTCGAAAAACCGGATAAAGGGAAACATGGTTATCTTACTGAACGTGACTATGTTTTGGGACAAAGATAAATGGTTGATCAAGAATTGAAAAACAAAGAGGAAGAATCCCAGCATCGCCCTATCTCCGCGGCACCGCGTCTCCGTTTCGCCCTAATCGGAACGGGCGGAATCGCCCAGACATACGCCGCGGCGTTCCAAAGCAGTGACTGCTGCGAACTTAAGGCAGTGGCGGATATCGATAAAACGTCGGCGGACGCGTTTGCGGAGCCATTCGGCGCAAAGAGTTTTGATGACTACCGTTCGCTGGCTGAAAAGGTTGAGTTTGACGCCGTCATCATTTCGACACCGCCGAACACCCATCCGGAAATCGCGATCCACTTGATGGGCCTCGGAAAGCATGTTCTTTGCGAGAAGCCATTGTGCTTGTCCTCCGCTGATGCGGTGCGTATGAACGAAGCGGCCGTCGAGAACGGTGTCATATTCACGATGGCCTCGAAGTTTCGTTATGTCGCCGATGTTATCAAGGCGAAGTCATTGGTGGCTTCGGGGGTACTGGGCGAGATCGTCCAGTTCGAGAATGCTTTTACGTCAAAGGTAGATATGTCTACGCGCTGGAATTCCGATGCCGAGGTCGCCGGAGGAGGCGTGCTTATCGACAACGGAACCCATTCGGTCGACATAATCAGATATTTTCTGGGTCCGATCTCGGAGGTCCTGGCGGTCGAGACCGGTGCAACGCAGGGCCTGCCCGTCGATGAGAATGTAAAACTTCTGGCAAAGACCGCCGACGGAGTGACGGCAAGTGTCGACCTGACCTGGGGCATCAACAAGGAACTGCCCAATTTTATAAGCGTATATGGAACGCGCGGGACGCTTCATGTCGGTTGGGCGGAATCGAAGTACAGGTCTACATCGAATCCGGATTGGACGGTTTTTGGAAAGGGGTATGACAAGGTCCAGGCGTTTCGCTCAAAGATCGAGAATTTTCGAAAAGCCGTATTCGGAAAGGAAGAATTGTTGATCAAACCCACGGACGCGCTGGCTTCGGTTGAGGTTATCGAAGCAGCCTATAGATCGATCAATCAAAATCACTGGCAGCCGGTTCTTGAAAAAAGCGACGTTGCAAGTAGTTAATTGACAAACCTGGGATGAATGGATAACGGATAATGCGTTTCAATTCGTTGAATTCGCATACCTGGAGAGCGGTTCTAATCGTTTACACTTGAATTATCAATTTTCCATTATCTATTGCTAAACGCATCGCAAAAGCGACCCATTATGCCCAAGATTCACCCAACAGCAATAATTGAAGAGGGCGTGACGATCGGAGACGGCACGAGTGTCTGGGACAGCGTCCACATACGTCATGGGGCGACGATCGGCGAGGAATGTATCGTCGGCGAGAAGTCATACATCGCCTATGACGTCAAAATCGGCAACCGCGTCAAAATAAACGCGATGGTGTACATCTGCGCCGCCGTGACCATCGAAGACGGCGTGATGATCTCCGCTTCTACAACTTTTACCAACGACCGTTTCCCGCGCGCGACGACCCCCGATTTACAGCAACTTCGTTCCTCCGAACCTGATGAGCACACGCTGCCGACCCTTGTCCGTGAAGGAGCGACGATCGGCGCCGGTTGTACCATCGGGAACGACCTCACGATCGGACGTTGGGCGATGATCGGCATGGGTTCGTTGGTGACAAAAAGCGTCCCTGACTTTCATCTCGCGGTCGGTTCACCGGCCCGTTCGATCGGCGCGGTTTGTAGGTGCGGAGAAATGATTCATAAGTTTGGGGAAGACCCTGCATCGATAATCGAATGCCGATGCGGGTTGCGATACACTGTTGATGGACATGCCGTCACGGAGCTCGAGAATAACCGGCGGCCCGGCACCGCGTGATCTCAGGTCCTCGCGAAAATCCATTCCCGCTTCACACCGAATTCGACTATATCCAGAAATATGTCCACACGAATAGCCATCGTAGGTTCCGGTTTTTTAGGCCTGACGATGGCGCTGCGTCTAGACCCTTTGAAATACGATGTGACGCTCTTCGAAGCTGCCGATCAGATTGGTGGACTGGCAAGTGCCTGGCAGATCGGAAATGTGACGTGG
>JAOTWT010000271.1 GCA_029862725.1 Acidobacteriota bacterium
CGGAAGCATAGATATTACCTAGTCCGCAAACCTTGGTTTGATCGAGCAGGAGTTCCTTGATGCTTCGACGGGAACTGGACAGGACCTCTCTGAAATAGCGTTTCGAAAACTCCTCGGAAAATGGTTCCGGGGCGAGTTTTCTCAGCTCGGGCGACGTTACAAGGTCCCTGGTCGGTACGATGTTCATATAACCAAAGTGCCGCTGGTCGCTAAACGTGAGCCTTTCGCCGCCGTCCAGAAAGAACTCGGCATGTGTAAACTTCGGGTTCTCGTGATCCGGCGAAAAAAGCTGAAAGCGGCCGCTCATCCTTAAATGCACCAAAAGAGTTTCGCCGTTGCCAAGTGTTATGAGGATATACTTCCCGCGTCGCGCGATTTGGCTGATCGAAGCCCCGGTTAGGGCATCTTCGAAGCGCTGCGGGGAAATGGACGGCGCCAGTTTATCGCGATACAGCGCCGCGGTTTGGATCTGCCGGCCGGTGATGAGCGAGTCGAGCGCCCTTACGACTGACTCGACTTCAGGCAATTCCGGCATCTAAAACACTCCTTGCTATTCGGTTTCGTTTTTCGCTCAAAAGTCTTGACTCGTAACGGAACGCCAACTGCTGTCCAGAAATCACCAAACCCCACGGTGCAACCCAGGCGGAAAAACTAGACCTTCGTATAATCAGTCAGCGAAGATTTGTCTCCGAGCACGGTTCCCTTCGACATAATTGCGTTTTTCCCGACATAGCAGCCCTTTGCGATCACGGCGCCGGTAATCTCGGCGGAGTGTGAAATCCGCGAATGAGCCCAGATAACGCTGTCTTTCACAACGGCCCTTTCTTCTACGTGAACCCCTTTGCCGATCACCGAGTTGATTACCGACGCACTCGGTTTAATTATTGAATCCTTACCAATGACCGATGCCGAGTCGACGATTGCGGAAGTGGCGATATCGGCCGATTCGGATTTTTGCTCGATGTGAAACCTTCTAACGCGACCGGCCAGAAAATCACCGTGTGCCTGGAGGTATTTTTCCGGCGTTCCGATGTCGCACCAGTAAGAATCTTTTAAATCGAAACCCCGGAAGCGATATTGCTTCTCCAAAATTCGCGGAAAAACATCGTATTCGAAGGAACAGTTAGTGTCTTTTGGGATCAGATCGAGGATCTTGGGATCGAGTATGTATATCCCGGCGTTAATGAGGTTTTCGGCATCACGAGAAATCTCTTCGGGTTTTGGCTTTTCTCGAAAGCCGGTGACGCGACGATCTTTGTCGGTGTCCACGGAGCCAAAGGCCGCCGGGTCTTCAACCGCTTTCAGGCAGATGGTCGCATCCGCTTTGGAATTCATATGATCGTCGATCAGGGTCTTTACTACGAGGTCCGTCAATATGTCTCCATTGAGCACGATCGTCGCTTCGTCCGAATCATCCGAAGCGTAGCGATAGGCTCCGGCCGTACCCATCGGCTGAGGCTCGGTGACATATTGCAGTTTGACGCCGTACTCCGATCCGTCGCCAAGTTCGTGCTGAATTTTGTTGGGCTGGTAATTGAGTGAAAGCACGATGTCTTTGACCCCGGCCCTTCTGAGTATTTCGACCTGATAAAGGAGAAATGGCCGGTTGACAACCGGCACTATCGGCTTCGGCGTATAAACGGTCAAAGGTCTTAATCTTGTGCCTTTTCCACCGGCAAGTATAAGTGCTTTCATAAAAAACAATATTCTTTAATGCGGTGCTCGGATTGTCAAACTCAAACGCGTAATCCGAAATCAGTCGCTCAAGAGCGTTCAACAATGTTCAAAAGTATTGACAATTGTTGATTTAGCGTGTAAATTTTATTGGTAGCGGGTAAACTACGCGCGTGGCCCGGAATGTTCTTTCTCCCGACCAACACATCGCCTATCCAATCACTCCGATTATCTGACCGGAAGAACGGCAACTGATCAATTCACATGAGTTTTAATAAACCCAAAGCCAAACGTAATGCCGAAAGGTACCTTACGCAGGGGAAAATTCAGGCTGCGATACATGAATATCGTCAAATCGTCGACCACGATCCGAAAGACGTTAATACCCAAAACATGTTGGGCGATCTGTATGTCAAGGCCGACAATCCGGAGGAGGCGGTTACGTGCTATCAGAGCGTAGCAGATTATTACAATGGGCAGGGTTTTGCGAAGAAGGCCATTGCCATTTACAACAAGATTTTCCGCATCACCCCGGATTCGATGGAGGTTTCGTCGAGGCTGGCGGAGCTCTATCGCGTACGCGGTCAGTATGCAGAGGCGAAAAATCACTATGAAACACTCGCCGCGCACTATGAAAGCAAGGGCCAACGCATCGAAGCGCTCGCGATTTGGGAGAACATCGCGGAACTCGACCCCAGAAACGCCGAAGTTTATCTGAAGATTGCGGAGTCCTACTGGCAGGACGACCGCCACGACGAGGCTACAGAGGCCTTTGTGAAGGCCGGTCAGAGGCTTGCTGCGACCAATAATCACGAATCAGCGGTGACTGCGTTCTCAAGGGCGCTCGAGATCACGCCGCTTGACCTCGAAGCCATTGAAGGTCTGGTTCGTTCGCAAATCGATTTGGGCTATCCGGAAGAAGCGGCCAAAACGCTTGAAAAACGAATCGAGAACGAGCCCTTTGACAAGCAGACGAATTTTCTTCTTGTCGATTGTTATTACGACATGGATGAACCCGAGTCGGCCGAATCCGTGATCGTGAAGATGGTTGAGAGGGACCCTTCCAATTACCGGAAATTCCTCGACCTGATAAACGTTTATTTCAAGAAGGACGATCTTGAATCCGCGGTCCGTGTCTTATCGATGATCTCGGAGCACATGCTGGTCGGCGGCGAACACGAAGGGCTGCTTGAATTGCTCGAAGAGGTTCTCGCGCGAAACCCTGAACACCTATCAGCCTTACGACTCTTGACACGGTATCATGGGTGGCTCAAAGACGAGACCGAAATGAAGGCCGCGCTGGAGCGGGTGGTCGAATCCGCCAGAATTAACGAGTCGGAAGAAGACGAACGGTTCGCGCTTTCACAGCTTGCCCTGATCGTGCCGCATGACAGGGGTATCTCTACGCGGCTCGCCGAGCTCGGGGGCTCCCCCTTTGACGCGGAAAACGAAAGCGCTCTTGCCACACGAAATTCCGCCGATGTCCCCGACTTCAAATCGTATGCGGTATTGAGCGATGATTCGGACACTGCAGAGAATGCTGTCGGGGGTTCAGGCGAAACGGAAACATCTGAAGCAACCGAAGTAAAAGAGGCCGGTTCCGAATTCGAAGGTATGGAGAGCGGCGAATACCGCGTTCTTGAGGAAGAGCAGCATCTTGACGCCGTGGTCGTTTCCGAATCGGATCAGGATGTCGGCGACCAGTCACCAAATGGGACACAAGACGAATCCGGGGCAGGTCTGGAACCGGAATCCGAACGACCGGCGGATCAGCAGGAAGTAATCGAAAAGCCGGATGAAGCATTAGATGTGCTGAGTGCTGCCGATGAAATGCGTCTTGACGAAGAATTGGAAAGTATCAAGTTCTACCTGGATCAGGGTTATAATGGCCTTGCCGATAAATCGATCACTGAACTCGAACGAGAATTCGGATACCGACCTGAGATCGTTGAGATGCGGATGGCACTGGAGGGAGGATCTCCTTCCGCCTCCGAAAGGAACAAAAAGGCGGCCGATAGTGAATCCCCGGCAAACGGTTCAGATGCAGGGTCCAAGATAGCGGATGAGTCGGCTCAAAATGAGGAACACGAACCTCAAAAAACGGAAGCCGTTTCAGAACAGCCCGCGATCGACCGCGATGTTGAAGAAAAACGGCCCGGCGCCGCACAACCCGCCGCGGAGGCTGAAGCCGAACCCTCAGCCGACACAAGCGCTAATTCTGCAGAACCAGAATCTGAAAACGAGGTATTCGATGCCGATCCCGGCGGTGAATCAGCCGAATCAGATGAACAAACAAATGATTCGTTTGATTCTATTCTCGATGGCGCAGCATTTAACGAGGCTCACGAAAATAAGGATGGCGGCGAATCCGCCGAGTCGAAAGAATCAAAGGATTTCACCGACCCGTTCGAAAACCTGCGCGATGAGCTTGGACTTGGCGAGTCGGAAGGCGAGGAAGACGACGACTTTGAGAACCATTATCATCATGCTGTCGCCTACCAGGAAATGGGACTTTTGGAAGAAGCGATTCGGGAATTCCAAAATGCCGTCAATACGGTTTCGCCCAACGACGGACGCAGGCGGTACCTAAACTGTTGCTCGCTACTGGGCCATTGTTTTATGGAGAAGGGTATGCCAAACCTTGCCGTCGTCTGGTTCGAACGAGCTTTTGAGACGACGGACATGTCCGAGGACGAACGCAGCGGCCTGCATTACGAATTGGCAAACGCCTACGAGGAAAGCGGAGAAATCGACAAAGCGATCTCTGAATTTGAGGCCGTCTATGCCGTCGATGTCGATTACAGGGATGTCAACCATAGGCTCGAAAAGATCCGAAATCTGACTCCCGCAACGCCCAGCGGACAGTCAAGATAAATTGAGAAGGTACGGAGCTCCGGCATCGTGCCTTTTTTGTTTGTGACGGTCATTTCCGAACATGTATACTCACGCTATGGTTGCTCGTCTCGTTGTAATTCTCTTCATTTTTGTCTGCCTGATGATCGGGTTCGTGCTGGTTCTTTTCCCCTGGGTTAGTTTTGGCGGGCTGGGAGATTGGGGCGACAACTATCTTCTGCGATTGCTTGTCGAGCAAACGGGCTACGAGTCTATACGGACCGTCGTCGCATCGACGTGGTTCCGAGGGGCCGTGACAGGCCTCGGAGTCTTTAATATTGTCCTCGCGTTCTGGGAAGTCGCTCATTTCGACGACAACGTTGCGGCTCTCGAAAAGGGGTAAAGTGGCGCCGCGGCAAAATTTCTCAATGTCGGATCCGCCTCTGTCCTACATGATCACTGAAGGAGCGGCGACCGCGGATAATTTCAAAACCGTGATGCCGGGGATCCTTCGCGGGATTCGTCGCGCCTCGGATGCCGGCGTCAGACTAATC
>JAOTWT010000272.1 GCA_029862725.1 Acidobacteriota bacterium
TGAGATTTAAGGAAGCAGATATAGTATTCCGCAATCAATATGCGGTTGAGGCTGAAATATCCAGCGGCGCGACAGTCCTCTATAAAAACGACGTGACCAGCCGGGTTTTGACGCAGGGAAATCCAAACTATGTTGAAATAACGGTGGTGCCCGTCGTAGTTTCGACACCGCAAAACGAGGGAATTTTGCGCGGGCTGGTCAATTACACGCAGCGAATCATACTTCCTGCCGATGCTGACGTAAGAGTTAAATTGATGGATGTTTCGCCACCGTTGATCGGTTCGGGCGTAGTGATCGCGGAAGACAATTTTCGCGCAAACGGACGGCAGATTCCGCTTTCGTTCGAGCTGCGTTTCGACAGAAATCAGATCAGGGCGAATCGCACTTATTTGGTTGAATCCGAAATCTATATTGGCGGCAAACTCGCATATAAAAACGAAAGACAATACGCCGTTTTAACTCAAGGCAATCCGGCTACGAATGTCGAAATAATGCTTGCCTTTGCAAGTGATGAAAAAGTAGAACCAACCGTTATTACGGGTAGAGAAATTAACATTTCCAAATTCGGAACGGGTTCATTTGCTATCGAAGGCGGCAGCAGTGAGTTTCTAATTCGTGCACGGGTAAAAGTAGAAACGGACGGAAAAGCCGAGGTAACGGTTAGTCCGATCGGGACGGCAACCACATTCAGCGGTAATCTGACCTATGCCGATGATGGAACTTTGCGAATCACCGTCACAAAATCGGGCAATGCCGATGCGAGCGGTGAAATTGAAGTAAAATACAGCGGCCGACGCCTGAATTCGATCAATTCCAAAGACCTGGTTTTGGATGGCCAGAAAGCAACCATCAGTTTTTGATGGAATCATGCCAGGGTTCAGGGTGTAGGGATCAGGGAAGAGGGGCTACGGGCAATGGACCAGCTGCAGGAGTGTCTGTTCGCTTTAACCGTTATTTCCTTCACGCAAGTCCCGGATCCTTATTTCAGAGGCTTGCGCGGGATCTTTTCATCCATCATCGCCGTCTGGTAGACAAAAGCGGACATGATGATCGAGGCCTGTTTGAGATCTTCGGCCTGCAGGCGGTCGAAGTTGTCCTGGTTCGAGTGGTGGGTCTTGCTGTCGTATTCGATCTCATCCTGGATAAACTGAAAACCGGGAAGCCCCACCGAATCGAACGAAAGATGATCCGTGCCACGCGTGTTCCGCAGGGTCAGCGTTGACGCTCCCATTTCAGCGAACGGCATCAGCCACTGGCGAAAAATCGGCGCGACCTTTTCATTCGACTGGAGATAGACGCCCCGTATCTTTCCCGTCCCATTATCAAGATTGTAATAGGCGGAAAGCTTGTCGTAATCCGCCTTTTTTGTGAATTCGCCAAACGTCACCCCGCTAAAATAGAGGGGATTGATATCGTCCCTGATCCCGAAATGCTTAAAAACATAGGCCCGCGACCCTTTGATACCCTGTTCCTCACCACTCCACAAAGCGATCCGGATCGTGCGGCGGGGCTTTAAACCGGCGGCCAGAATTATCCGTGCCGCTTCCATTACAACCGCACAACCGGCCGCGTTGTCCGTTGCGCCGGTTGATGGGTGTTCGGAATCGAGATGAGCTCCGAGCATCACGATCTCGTCCTTTAGGACCGGATCGCTCCCGGGTATTTCGGCGATCGTGTTGTATGCCAGCAAATCCTCGTCGTGATACCGCGTCCGCATGTCGACGGTCATCCGGACGTCCTCGCCGAATTCGATCATTCTCACGAGGCGGTTGTAGTGTTCGGTCGCCATCGTGATCTGCGGCAGCATATAGGCCTCGGAGCGCTTTTCGTATGGCAGCCGCCTGTCTTTGGCGAGAAATTTTGCAGGGTCGTCGGGAAATTCCTGTGAAACGGCCGCGTCGCCCACAAATATCGTTCCCCCGCTGCCGCGGCGGCTGTTGTCGACAAGAAGAGCAGCCTTTTCCTCGAGCAGAAACTTGATGAAATTTGCATTTTCGACATACCGCTGGACAAAGGCGTTCAGTCCGTCGGGTGACGATTCTCGCGGCGGAAGCGAATCCGGATCGGGCGCATTCGCAAGGCGAAGTAGGGATTCCGCATCATGTCTGACGGCGGGCGGTTCAAAATCCGCCTTGATCTCCCGAACGCCTGAAACCAGAACGATCTTCCCTTCGAGCTTTCCCCTGTACTTTTCGAGGTTTTCCCTGTCGTCGATGTAGACAACATCCGCCGTTATTTCACCGTTCGTGGATGGTGACCATGCCTTTGGATAGGCAATAAGCGGCGCGGCCTGAGGTGAGGAGATCTGGGCATAAAACTTCTCGATCGACCAGCCGCGGCCGAATTCACCCCACGGTTCGAGGCGCGCATTCTGCATGCCCCAGCCCTCCAGCGTGTCGCGTGTCCATTTATTGGCCCGCCGCATATTTGGTGAATTTGTGAGGCGCCCGCCGATGGCATTGGTCAGATAACTCGCCGTCTTCATGACCTGCGAATTGCCGGATCCCTCACGCATGATCTTCTCGATGTCCTCCTTCGGTGCGCTGTAGACCCGTGACTGTCCAAGGGCCGCCGCGTGAAGAACCAAAGCGATTACCAAAACCAAAGAACCGATCTGTATTCTCATAACGTTTCCGTCCAAGGCGTGTGCCGGAAGAGGCTTATCTCATGAATAGTTTCATTTAGAAGGATACACCGTGGAGTGAAGATCTGTGACAATTCTTGCTTTGCGAAATTCTTGCCGCGGATTGACGCAGATGTCAGCGGATTTTCGCCGATGTGAATTTGATTGAGTTTGCTTTACCGACCTTTTGGTTTCAGATCAGTGTTGATCGGCTTCTTTTCCGCGTGAATTTGCCGCAAAGATCAGGTTTGTTGTCAGCCAATCATATAACGGTCAAAAAACTCACGTATGCGCCCAAGATTGAACTTTTCGCAAAAGAGTGTCGTACCGATTTATATATCAAGATGATATAGGTGGTCAGCATGGGCAGAAGAAACAAGTCGAAATTCGCAATACTTGGATTATTGAGCACAGAACCAATGTCAGGTTACGACATAAAGCGTGCGGCCGAGGCCAGCATCGGATATTTCTGGCAGGAGGGATACAGCTCGATATATCCGAACCTGAAAAAGCTTCTAAGCGAAGGCCTCGTCTCGAACAAGGTCGAAGCGCAAACACCCGGCCCGGACCGAATCGTCTATTCACTCACCGAAAAAGGCTGGGAGGAATTGAAAGCGTGGCTAATGCTGGAACCGGAGCCTGAGCCCGTCCGTAACGAACTGCTTTTAAAGCTGTTCTTCGGGGAGCATCTCGACGCCAAGCATCAGATCCGATACCTGGAGAAGGCGCGCGTCGCAAACGAAATCCGTCTCAAGTCACTGCAGTCGATTGTCGCGAGGCTGAAGAGCGAACTGCCCGATCAGTCCGGACTTCCTTATTGGTTGATCACGTTGAAATTCGGGATCCATACGAGAACGGCACTCGATGCGTGGTTCGAGGAAACAATCAATGATCTCAAAACCGTCGTCAAGGGTTCCGGCTCCAAACCATTCACGAAATTCGTTTTGAAGGCAGCAGATGGAGGTAAAAATGTTGAATAGATCAAAAACAAGAGTATTTGCAATCGTGTTGGTTTTACTGTTTTTGGGAAGCAATCTGTTTGGCTACGCGGCAAACGAAATCACCGCAAGCACCGTTAAGGTCAGAATGCCGGACGGAATCGAACTCCTGACAGACCTTTATTTACCAGACACTGAAAAGAAGCTTTCCGTTATCCTGATCCGAACTCCTTACAACAGTAAACAGCTCGTCTCGATCGGAAAGAAATTCGCATCCGCAGAATACGCCGTTGTTGTACAAAACGTCAGAGGCATGAGCGGTTCCGGCGGTCAATTTATACCCTTTGTAAACGAACAAAAGGATGGCATCGAGACCCTCAACTGGATCTCCGAACAGAGCTGGAGCAATGGCCGTGTCGGTATTTGGGGTGAATCATATCTAGCCTATGCCGGCTTGGTTCTGACTCCCACAAATCACCCGAATTACAAAACGATGGTCAATATTTCCGGCATGGCGGACATCGAGCACTTCTTTTTTCCGGGCGGGGCGTTTCACCTGATGGCGCAGTTTCCCTGGTTCTACTTGAATATGCAGCGCAACAAGTTCCCGACCCCGGAGGTGTGGGACAAGTTGTTCAGGACAACTCCCGAAAAAGATCTCTTCGGCGGAAATGTCGAATTGATGGATATGTTTAAGGGTATCGAGGGTCAACACGACAAAGTTTCAGTACCGATCTTTCATATCAGCGGTTGGTACGACTTTGTTTTTCCCGAAACACTGAAGGCCTATTCCGGGATAGAGAAGCATGGAAGTGTGTTCCAAAAAATTATCGTCGGACCTTGGTATCACGACCAGGTTTTTATGGGTAAATCGGTTGTCGGAGATCTTGATTTCGGGCCTGCAGCCCGACGCGATTTCGATGAATTGCTTGATCTCTCCATTCGTTGGTTTGACCGCTATCTCAAAGGAATCGACAACGGCATCGAAAAGGAACCCCGGGTGAGCCTGTTCGTAATGGGTAAGAACGAATGGCGGAATTTCACAAAATGGCCAATGGGTGACGGCAAGACTCAGAAATGGTATTTGTCCAGCAAAGCCGGCGCAAACAGCAGCGAAGGGGATGGCACGCTTTCGCTCCAGGAAGCCAAATCTCCGGGCACGGATCAATTCGTATTCGATCCCCTCGATCCGGTGCCGACGCTGGGCGGAGATAATTTCCACTACTTCAGGGACAACGTCGGAATCAAAAATCAGGCCGAGATCGAAAAACGCAAAGACGTCCTGGTCTACACATCGAAACCACTGGCTGACGGACTGGAGATTATTGGTCCGGTCAAACTGGTGCTCTATGCTTCGACCGAAGGGGCCGACACGGACTTTACGGGCAAGCTTGTGGAACTGAGGAAAGATGGATACGCACGACTCATACAGGAGGGAATCGTTCGCGCGCAATACAGGGAATCGCGCAGGAAACCAATGCTGCTCAAG
>JAOTWT010000273.1 GCA_029862725.1 Acidobacteriota bacterium
GAGTGTGTCGCGATTGTGGAAGATTAGAGATCTTTGCAAAAATAAAGCCAAACGCCGAATGCGGCATCTGGCAACCTATAGCGATCTTTGCATCTCAAAGACTTATGCAGCGTGGACAGCCTTGACGATCTTCCCGGATTTTATGCATCGGGTGCAGACCTTTTTCCGTCCGACGCCGCCAGCGGGCAACTGGACCCGGACACTTTGAAGGTTCGGATTGAAACGCCGACGCGTTTTGTTGTTAGCGTGCGAGACGTTGTTACCGAACATCGGGCCTTTGCCGCAAATATCACATTTTTTAGCCATTTAAATTATGCCTCCGAAAAACGGGGATGAATAAGAGTCTGATAAACTCAAAAACAAGATTTATAACAAATTCAGGACATTTTATCAAGCAATAATGCGAAAAGACAAAAACCAAGGAGTAGAATCCAACGTGCGAAAACTCAATAGAAAGTTTGTAACTATCTTCCTAACCATACTGGTTGCCCTTGCGGCAGCGGCGTGTCCGGATCCGAAAACACCGGGAGACCCGGCTGCTACGGATGAAACTGCGGCTACTGTGAACGGCAATCCGATCATGCTTCAGGAAGTTGAGCGTGCAATCAAAGCGACTGCTCAGGGACAAGAAACCAAGCTGTCGCCGATGGAACTCGCTCAAGCCCGACTGCAGGTTCTGCAGCAGCTGATCCAGCAGGAAGTAATGTACCAGAAGGCGCAAAAGGAAGAAACGATCCCCTCGGACGACGACGTAAACGCGGAATTGAATAAGCGGAAGACGGGTTCGGGACTCTCGAAGGAAGAGTTTGAAAAGCGTTTGAAGGATTCAGGTCAGACCGAGGCGACGCTCAGAGAATCCCTTAAGAAAGAGATCGCAACGACTAGACTGGTCGAGAAGATCACCGGGAAGATCGAACCCCCGAGCGATGCTGAAATCAGCGGTTTTTACAACGGCAACAGGGAATTCTTTGTTAAGAAACGCGGAGTTGAACTTGCCGCGATAGTTGTAGACCCGAGGGACAACGGACAGGGCGACACGACTACGAACGAGGCAGAAGCCAGCCAACGAATCAAGGAAATCGGTCAACAATTGGAGAGCGTCGATTTTGCCACTGTGGCGAGGGATAAAAGTGAAGATCCCAGTGCCATACGCGGAGGGGATTTGGGCAATGTTTCCGAGGATGAGCTCAAGCAGGCCTTCTCGCCCCAGCTAGCTTCCGGATTTATGAGCGAGCAGTTCAAGATTGGACAGGTCGCCGGTCCATTTCCGATTCAGGGCAAGTACTACATCTTCAAGCTTAAGAACAGAATTGAAAAAGACGAGGATCTGACCCTCGAAAGCCCGGGAATAAAACAACAGATCACGGACACTCTTGTAAATAACAGAAAGCAGTTGCTGGCAGCTTCGTACCAGGCGATAGCCATGAACGAAGCAAAGATCATTAATTTCCTCGCGCAGAAAGTTGTCGATAACCCAAATGAGCTTAGCGGTGCGAGACCTGTAACTCCTGAGACGAAGGACGGAGATTCGGCAGCGGGAGACAATTCGAATTCCAGTTCGGAGTCGAACTCGAATGCTAATGCCAATTCTGAGGCCAAATCCAACGCGGAGGAATCCAAAGACGCCGCTAACTCGGAATCCGGCAATACCGCCGAGAAGGAAGCGAATACGGAATCGAACGGGGGAAAATAAGAGTAGGACCTCCTCTTTAGATTTTCTAAAAAGGCGGTGTAAACCGCCTTTTTTGTTTGTACGAATGTTATTCAGGCTAACAGACGCATCAAAGTCATATAGCGGACACGAGGTACTCAAAGGGGTATCGTTTCAGCTCAACCCGGCCGAAAAAGTCGGACTTGTCGGGCGGAACGGTGCCGGCAAGACGACGGTGTTCCGCCTCATCAGCGGCGACGAGACGCCTGACTCGGGTTCCGTGGAAAAGGTCAACCGGCTCAGAATAGGGATTCTCGAGCAGCACGTGGCCTTCGAGGAAGATGAATCGGTCCACACTTCGGCCCTTTCCGCATTCAAGACGTTACACGACATCGAGGCCGAAATGCGCCGCCTTGAGGTTGAAATGGAGGGCGATCATTCCGCTGCGACGCTGGATCGGTATGCTGAATTGCAAACCCGTTTCGAAAGAGAGGGTGGTTTCGAGTATGTCGCGCGGGCCGAGGCCGTACTTCTTGGTCTCAAGTTTGAAAAAGACACATGGGGACAGAAGACATCGACACTCTCCGGCGGACAGCAGAACCGACTTGGAATGGTCCGGCTCCTACTTTCGAACTCAGACGTCCTGTTGCTCGACGAGCCGACGAATCATCTTGATGTGGCCACCGTGGAATGGTTGGAAGATTATCTCGATTCCTACGACGGGGCATATATGATAATCAGCCACGACAGGTACTTTTTAGATAAGACCTGCTCACGGATCATAGAGATCGAGAATGGTATGGCCTATTCCTACAAGGGCAATTATTCGAAGTACTCGGTCGATTCCCAGATTCGAAAGGAACAGCTTCGTCGGGAATTTGAGAATCAAAAGGCGTTTATACAGAAAACCGAAGCATTTATCCGCAAAAACCTGGCGGGTCAAAAAACCAAGCAGGCGAAATCCAGACGTAACATGCTGGAGCGAATGGACCGCATCACCGATATCGGTGCCAATCATAAGGAAGGGGACTTTGAACTTGGAGGTGTCGAGCGAACCGGGGCAGTCGTGCTTTCGGTAAAGGACCTGTCGATCGGCTACCCCGGGACGGTGTTGGCGGAGAATGTTGATTTTTCGCTCCATCGCGGTGACTCGATGGGAATAATCGGCGGAAACGGGACCGGAAAATCCACCCTTCTCAAAACCGTGCTCGGCGAGATTCGCGAGCTTGCCGGGAGCCTGCAATGGGGCACCAAGGTGAAGACCGGTTATTATTCCCAACAGCTCGAAGGACTTACACCAAATAATGATCTGATCTCCGAATTGCGGACCGTCGCACCGTCTGCCGAGGCCGGAGAACTGCGGTCCTTTCTTGCGGGCTTTTTGTTTTTTGGCGAAGACGTATTTAAGCGCGTCGCAGATCTTTCGGGTGGGGAAAAAGGCCGGCTTGCACTTGCCAAACTGATCTTCTCGCAGGCAAATGTGTTGATTCTTGACGAACCGACAAATCATCTCGATATTCCTTCGCGCGAAGCGCTCGAAATCGCTTTGCAAAAGTTTGAGGGCACCATCATCGCGGTTAGTCACGACCGGTATTTCCTCGATCGGATTGCGACTCAGATCTTCGCCTTTGAGCCGGGCCCGTCATTTGATGTTTACAACGGTAACTATTCCGAGTATCACGACTGGAAAGACGGACAAAGCGACAACCGCGCGGCCGAATCATCCAAGCCAGCAGAAATCGCCAGTGCCGTCCCGATCCGGAAGGAAGTTGATCTCAGCAAGAACGAATTGAACAAAATAAGAAAACGAATTGCCGAAATAGAGTCGTTGATACCGCAGTACGAAGACGCTCACGGTCAGCTTGCCTCGAAGCTGTCCGACCCGGAGACAACCGGCGACAGGAACGGATTCGAACGGATAACCAGGCAATACAATGAAACCGAGGAGTCGATCAAGAGACTCTACGATGAATGGGATCAACTCACGGCGAAGATATCCTGAACCGGATATCCGGGATAATCTTTATCTAAATCTCTCCTTTGACAGAATTCCAACAACGAATTAATCTCATTGGAGTTGAAAGTGTAATCGAACCAGTTACATACTATGGCTGCCAATTCCAGATTTGCGATCGCCGTTCACACCCTGGGTGTACTCGCTTTTGTTGGGGACAAACCGGTTTCATCCGGACTGATCGCGAAAAGCGTCGGTACAAACCCGGTCGTCATCCGCAGGATCATGCGAAAACTGGTCAAACATGGACTCGTAGAGGTTCGAATGGGAACGGGTGGCGGGTCGAGGCTTACCAAACCGCCGTCCGAGATTTCCTTGGCGGCGATATATGAATCCCTCGAGGAAGAGGATGTCTTCGAGGTGCCCGCCTTGGGAGAGGATCACTGTTGTCCGATCGGCCGCTCGGTGAGACCCGTGCTCGAAGAGGTGCTCGCCGCTGCTCAAAACGAAATGAGGGCCTATCTTGGAAAAATCTCCCTGGAGAACGTAATGGATAGTGTAAACGCAGCGATTGTCGTCGGCAAAAGCAGATGATGAAAGCAAAGAGAATTAAGGCTGAAACCGTTTGGAGAGAAGCGCGCGAGCTGGTCTGGTCTCACCGCCGGAGGCTTGCGCTTGGCGGGGTTTTGATGCTCATCAGCCGCTTCGCCGGTCTTGTCCTTCCAGCCTCGTCAAAGTACTTCGTCGACGAAATTCTCGTCAAGCAACGCTACGAAATGTTGAAGTGGATTGCCCTCGCGATCGGATTTGCAACAATCGTACAGGCGCTTACGTCGTTTGCACTGACGCAGATCCTGGGTGTTGCCGCTCAATATGCGATAACCGAGATCAGAAAACAGGTACAGTCCCATGTCGAAAGGCTGCCGGTTTCATATTTCGATTCGACCCAGTCGGGCAAACTGATATCACGGATCATGAGCGACGCGGAGGGAATCCGGAATCTGGTCGGCACCGGGTTGGTGCAGTTGACCGGGAGCTCGGTGACAGCGCTTGTTTCGATCGCGGTGCTGTTTTGGATCAACTGGCGTCTTACGTCGGTGACAATCGTCGTGCTCGCGGTGTTCGGCGGGGCACTGGCTTATGCATTCAACAGGCTTCGGCCGATCTTTCGCGAAAGACAAGTCATAAATGCCGAGGTGACGGGCCGGCTGGGTGAATCGCTTGGGGGGATAAGGATTGTGAAATCCTACACTGCCGAGAAAAGGGAGGCGCTCGTCTTTGCCAAGGGTGCCCACAGATTGTTCCGAAATGTTGCCAAATCGATGACGGGTGTCGCCGCGATGACCGGTTTTTCATCTGTTGTGATCGGCTCGATAGGCGTCGTCATGATCCTGATCGGCGGCAATTCCGTCATGGCGGGAACGATTGAGCTTGGCC
>JAOTWT010000274.1 GCA_029862725.1 Acidobacteriota bacterium
CCGAAAGGCCCCGTTTTGCGAAGTCTGATTGCAGCTGCTAGATCTCGTCTTCAAACTCGCTGGTGGATTTTGTCTGATCGACCCCGACCGATGCTTCCGGTAACGGCATTCCAACTGCATCCGATTTCGAATCGGGCTCGTCTATCTCTTCGATTTCGATCTCGGGTTCACTGACGATGATCTGCCCGGATTTCTTCGCAAAGGTCAGTTTCTCCTCGTCGGAGTCAAAATCGACGAGCACCAAATCGCCCGTCTCGACCTGTTGCGTCGCGACAAGATTGGAAAGCGGGTAAACAAGAAATCTCTCGATAGAACGTTTCAGGTGTCTCGCCCCGTATTTAAGGTCGATGCCTTCCTGGAGTAGGAATTCTTTCGCCTTATCGTTGCATTCGAATACAAATTTGGTACCTGCGGATTCGGTGATCCGCTCTTGAACCGCGGACAGTTCGATTTCCAGGATTCTCCGCAGATGCCTTTCCTTTAGTGCCCTGAACACGACGACCTTATCGATCCGGTTCATAAATTCCGGCGAAAACTTTCGCCGGGCGGCTTCAAGCGCCGTCCGGTAGATTTTGGTGTCGATCTCGTCATCCTCAGGATTCTTCATTGATTTCGCAGGTGCAAAACCAATGCCGCCCGAAATCATTTCAGCCATCTCCCGCGCACCGAGATTCGATGTCATGATCACGATCGTGTTCGAAAAATTGACGTTTCGATTGTCTCCCAAGGTCAGGGTCGCCTTGTCGAGGATACCCAGCAGAAGCTGCCACAACGAATCAGATGCCTTCTCGATTTCGTCAAACAGCACAAAGGTCAACTTCGTGTCTTCGGTATGGCTCTTATCCAGATTCTCCTGGGTGAGCATCGGCGAAGTCTCACGGTGACCCAGGTAACCCGGAGGCGAACCGATCAATTTCGCGATTTCATGGGAATGCTGGAACTCGGCACAATCGATTTTGACGACCGCGTGTTCGTCGTCAAACAATACACCCGCCGAAGCCTCAACCACCCGCGTCTTGCCGGAACCCGTCGGCCCAAGAAAAAGCATTGTACCGAGCGGTCTTGCCGGATTCTGCATCCCCGCGAGATAGATCTGATACAGCCCGCTCATGCGCCTGACGGCCCTTTCCTGACCCACAATCAGCGCCGAAAGCTCATCTTCGAAATTTTTCGCGCGCGGGCTCTTGCGGTCAGGATTTAGAGGGATTGGTTCGTCGCTACTCTTCTTCTTCTTGGCGGATTCTTTCTTCATAGTAGGTTCCTCGAAAATGACAGCTGGGGAAGCCAATAAAGTAACTACGGCTAGTCAATGCCGGCATCGCCGGTAAAGTCCGGTCGAGTCGTTAGCTGGATGATTTCAAAAGTATGAAAGTTCGCCGGATCAGGAATGAGAAGCCCCCGACGAACACCGAGGATCGGAGTCTTTCAAAAACTAACCCCTATAAAATGTTTAACATAGAACAGTTTCCCGGTGCAAGTGGCATTAAGGTAGAGGCGAATGTAAAGAATTGTCAAAAGACCGGAATAAATGAGCGCGGTGATAGAATTATCCGAATAGTCGTTTCGAGAACTTCAGGAAACTGGCGTATGAATAGACGGGTATGGTAGGACCTCTGATCAAAAGAAAGGACACCCCGGAGTTGCTCAAGGACTTTGAAGAGGAGGCGATGCCGTTTGCGCCGGACCTCTTCCGCGTCGCGATGTTTCTTAAGCGGAACCGAGATCTCGCCGAGGATCTTGCCCAGGAAACAATGATGCAGGCGTTTAAATCGTTTCACCGTTACAAGCTGGGCACCAACTGTAAGGCTTGGCTGACGACGATTATGTATAACACGCATTACAAGCAGCTCAAGAAACAGACGCGGATGCAGCTTGTCGAGGACAAGGATGAGCTGATCGCCAGAACCGTACCGTTTGAGGCGTCTGTTCCCGAGAGAGTCACGGATGAAGACGTCCTGGCAGCGCTCGAGAAGGTGCCCCAGCATTTTAAGGAAATAGTTGTCCTAAGCGATGTCGAGGGATTTTCATACAAAGAGATTGCGGCGGTCATGGATATTCCGATCGGGACCGTAATGTCGCGGCTTCACAGGGGTCGCAAGATTCTGCGGAACGAACTTGCATTGTACGCCCGGCAATTTGGCATCGGGATCGAAGACGAAGAAAGAGTTTTGAAGGCCAAAGGAGAGTAATCCGAATGAATTGCAGAGATTTCCAGGAAATTGCAGATTCGTACCTGAGCGACGAATTACTCACAGAGACCAATCACGACATGATCCGCCATATGGAAGCGTGCTCGGCTTGCAGGGACATTATCGCAGCCCGTCGCGAGATTCGTACGCGTTTAAGATCGGCCGTAATCGCGTCTCCGTTATATCGACCCGATGAGGGCTTTGAACACCTGCTCCTGACACGGATCAAGCATGACCTGGGAGATCGGAAACCGGCCGCCCGGACGAGTTGGTTTGGTTTACGTCCGTTTGCAATGGCGGCGGGATTGCTCGTCGTTGCGATGTTGAGTTTTGTACTGTTTACAAATTTGGATCTTAACGGTTCCGCTTCTAAAAACTATTTGGTTTCGAATTATGCCGAAGAGAGTCTCCTGAACATCGCGTCCGGGGATCATCAGCACTGTGCGATTGACCATAACCTGCAGGAACCACCGGTATCGCTGGCCGAAGGCGATGGCCGTTACGCGGGTCTCGATGGAGTTGTGAAAAAGGAATTTTCAACGGTCCTTGCTGACCACAAGCTGGTCGAGGCACACTCCTGCAAATTCAAGGATGTGACATTCGCCCATTTGGTGATGCAGGGTCCGAACAACACGCTTTCGGTATTGGTTGCGCCGTCGGACAAGGAACTCGGGAGCGTAAATGAGAAGATCGCGGAATTCGCTTCACCGAGTTACCGCATTTCGAAGTTTGATGTCGAGAAGGACACCGTGTTTGTAATATCGACACTCCAGTCGGAGAAGAACCTGAAAGCCGCGGAAGCACTTGCCGTACCGCTGAGAGATCATTTTACGAAGCGAAAAGGCGTCCAGACCGCGATGTTCGCCGGCCCTTATTACAAGTTTGCATTTCACAGGGACAGTTAAGTTCCCTCCTCGTCCTTTATCGGACAAAACTAAGGCCCGCCGAAGCGGGCCTATTTTTTCTATGTCAGGATCAGTCTGGTGATTTGAAGTATACACACTGTCCATTTATCCCGACGCACTGTCTCCCTCGTCGTAATACTCAACGCCAAGGTGCGTTATCAATTCTTCGCCCTTCATATATCGCAGCGTATTCTTGAGCTTCTTGAGCTGAATAAAGATGTCATGCTCGGGATACAGTCCCGGCGCTGTCTGCGGAGCTTTGAAATAAAACGATAGCCACTCCTGTATACCCTTCAAACCCGCACGCTGGGCAAGATCCATAAAGAGCGCGAGATCGAGTACAAGCGGCGCGGCGAGGATCGAATCGCGGCAGAGAAAGTCGATCTTGATCTGCATCGGATAGCCGAGCCAACCGACGATATCAATGTTGTCCCAACCTTCTTTGTTGTCACCGCGCGGAGGATAATAGTTTATCCGAACGACGTGTGAGAATCCCTTATAAAGATCGGGATAGACATCCGGCTGAAGTATGTGTTCCAGGACCGACAGCTTGGATTCTTCCTTTGTCTTGAAGTTCTCCGGATCGTCCAGCACCTCGCCGTCGCGGTTGCCCAGTATATTGGTCGAATACCACCCCTTGAGACCGAGCATCCTGGATTTCAAACCGGGCGCAAGAATGGTCTTCATCAGCGTCTGACCCGTCTTGAAATCCTTTCCGCAGATCGGCACGCCCTCTTTTTCCGAAAGCTCTCGGAGCGCCGGTACGTCGACCGTGAGATTGGGTGCGCCATTTGCGAACGGGACACCCGCCTTTATAGCCGCATAAGCGTAGACCATCGAAGGAGCGATATCTTCGGCATCGTCATAAAGCGCCTTTTCGAATGCCTCGATTGAATTATGGATCTCCGAGCTTTCCAGGTAGATCTCGGTAGATGCCGCCCAAACCATCACCAGGCGGTCGCAATCATTGTCGGTCTTGAACTTCGAGATCTCAGCAATCAGTTGTTCGGCAAGATCCATCTTGTTCTTGCCAGTCTTCACATTTTTGCCGTCGAGCCGTTTCACATAACGGGGATCAAATACCGCCTTCATCGGCTGCAAAGACGAGAGCTGCTCGGAAACCTGGTTAAGCAGGTCTTTTTCGAGCACACCGGCGTTCATTGCCGCATCGTAGGCATTATCTTCGAAGATATCCCAAGCCCCGAAAACCAGGTCATCGAGACCGGCCAGAGGTACAAAATCCCTGATCAACGGAACACGGTTATCAGTCCTCTTACCAAGCCTGATCGTGCCCATCTGCGTAAGTGATCCGATGGGTTTCGAAATATCTCTTTTTATCGCTTCGACACCGGCAACAAACGTAGTGCTGACCGCACCCAATCCGACCAACAAAACACCGAGTTTACCCGTCGCCGGAGCTATGTCCGCGCGCCTTTCTACCATTAGATTTCTCCATTAATTGAATCGAAGGGAAATAATACCATTGATCAATGAACAAGGTAAGGGAAGAGAGCTCGGATAGAGGGACGGGGCCGATCCATGGCGCCGTTCGCTTGAGGCGCGTCCCGTCTCTAAATAATCGTCGTGACGATCTCCCTGATGCTTCTCTGCAGCTCCTTATCGTCGGTGATCGGTGAGACGATGGCGACGTCTGCAGCATCTGCGGCCGAGATTCCCTTGGCGATCAATTGCGCCGCATAGATGAGCAGTCTCGTCGAAACGCCCTCTTCCAGGCCGTGCCCGCGTAGGTTGCGAACCTTTTGACCGATGGCGACCAGGTCCCTTGCCGTTTCCGCTTCGACGCCGCCTTCGCGCCCAACTATCTCGGTTTCCAGTTCGGGTTCGGGGTAGTCAAACTCGAGCGACATAAACCTCTGGCGGGTCGATTGCTTGAGGTCTTTCAGAATCGACTGGTAACCCGGGTTGTACGACACAACAA
>JAOTWT010000275.1 GCA_029862725.1 Acidobacteriota bacterium
GACGATCTCGACAAGATCGACCAGACCCAGCTTCAGCGCAACAACTTTATTATTGGTGCGATGGCGTTTTATCTCGCGTATGCCGAAGCTGACGAAATACCCGTATTGGCAGCGGAAACCTTTGCGCAGGGCGGTCGGCGGCTTGCCCATGACATGCAAAAAGCGTTGGAAATACTGAATGAATCCCGCAATTGGGAGGATGCCTATATCCTGGTTGAGCAGGGAATCGAACGTGAGAAACGTGCGCTGGATTCAATGCGGGTGATCGCAGGTTCGGATCGAGCCGCGAACGCAAGTATAGATACATTCATCCGCCTCATTGCCGCAAAAGAAATGTCCATGCGCTCAGAACTGAAAGCACTGGAGACGGATGTCGATCGGACGAATCCGCGTGCGGTGCCGCAAATGCCTGCCAGCGCAAACAAGGTACCCGCCAACATCGAGTCTTCGGCCGATTATTTCGCAAAACGAACCCGCGTTCGAACGGCGCTCCATTCGATAATGGGTAGCGAAGTTATGAACTTTGTCGACGGGAAACGTACTTATCACGATATATACAAAGCTGTGAAAGCAGAATCGCTTTCTGCCGGGAAGTTCTTTTACGGGATGGTGACCTACGATGACGTTGAAAAGATCCTGGATGCCAATGTGAAATCCGGCGCTTTGATTTTGAAATAGGTTTTGATGATTCGATAAGCAACACGGTTTTAAAGGGTGAACCGGCAAGGGCAGTTTAAAATCCAAAAAGCCGCCTCAGCCGGCAGCTTTTGGCAATCTTAGAGTCGATTCTACGCAGCGAATCGATACGTCGCTCTAACATTTTACCTTTCGCCCGGGAGACGGGCAAGATGCGTCGATTCTATATAGTTGAAGCAAGTACGGCGCCGACTATCGCGCTTGAAACGCCGGCGACGAGAATTGCCACAACAAAAATGATTAGTTTGAATTTCATGGCGATGAAAAGAGACGAGGAGACGTGAAAAGTAGCTGGCAAGGAAGCCAACAAGAGTATAGTACGTTGTTAAACATAATACAAGCGCTTTTTAAAAGGTTTCCTCAAAGACGGTAATAGTTGTTGCTATTGAACTTACGCAATGTTTTCTCAGCTGTTTATTTCGTTCCCGCCGTTCATTTGTTGCTATCATCGCCAGCCCCACGCGGTATCGCCTAAAAATAGTTCCAAATCGGCCTTTATGACAAGGAATTCGTTCATCCTGACCGATACGCTGGCGGTGCATAATTTCAGTGTTGGTCGGCCCGACAGGGCAACCCGCTTATTTGTAAAGGCTTACACCATACCATAGGCCGATGGCACAAACCTTGCACACAGTTATTCCAACCGCACACGCGGAATCGTCAGTTTAAGGGGCAACAAAATGAAGCCAAAAGCACGAAGAGATAACCTGAAAGTGAAACAAGACACTGGTGAGCTGTTTATCGAAGACGTTCTGAACGCCAAATATATACATCTCAACCCAACTTCCGCATACGTATGGGAAAAATGCGACGGGAACCACGAGCCGGTTGAAATTGCTCTCGAAATGGGAAAAGAGCTTGGAGTGACCGTCAGCGAAAGCGTCGTTTATATGACGATCGAGAAACTTTCGAGGGAAAAGCTCTTGATATGAAATTAATGAACGAATCGCCGGGCAGGATGTTCTGGACTGCCTTCGTTCCGGCTCCCACACGACGTACTCCTTTGAGTCCTATTTTTGACTTTTAGTTCCCTACTACCTATCATTCCTTTTCATTTTCGATGAATGAGGAATCCCAAAACAGTATTTGCGAATTGCCGATCGGAATCTTTGATTCGGGAGTCGGCGGTTTGACCGTCTACAGGGCTCTTCACAACCGGCTTCCCAACGAGAAATTCATATACCTCGGGGACACCGCCCGCGTCCCTTACGGAACCAAGTCCCTGGGCACGGTCGAGCGATATGCGATCGAAAATTCGCAGTTTTTGGCGTCGCGCGGCATCAAGCTTTTGGTGGTCGCATGCAACACGGCGTCGGCACTCGCTCTGCCCGCGATTCGAGAATCGATTGGAATCGATGTAATCGGAGTGATCGGTCCCGGAGCACGCAAAGCGGTTTCGATGACCCGGGACCTGGCGAATAAACGCATCGCCGTTATCGCCACCGAGGCGACGGTCCTCAGCAAAGCTTACCCTGATTCGATCTTGAAGGCTGCCGGTGCCGAACCGGAGGTTCTGCAAAGTGCGTGCCCTCTTTTTGTGCCGCTTGCGGAAGAAGGATGGACCGGGGAATCCGAAACTCACTCAATAGCTGCGAAGTATCTGAAAAACATCAAAGCTTTCGACCCGTCCGTACTCGTGCTAGGATGCACACATTATCCGATTTTAAGGAATGTAATACAGGAAACGGTCGGCGAGAATGTGCGCCTCATTGATTCCGGAGAGGCGGCTGCCGAAGAAGTTGCCGAGTTGTTGCGTCAACAACTTTTAGGCAATACGGAACAAATTTCATATAATCGTGAACGTCGGCTTTGCGATGACCTCGATCACTTTTTTGTTACCGATGCGGCTGAGAGGTTTGCGAGTGTTGCCGAGCGTTTTCTGGGTTTGAAGCCGTCGCGTTTGGAAGCGATTGAATTGACCGGTCAGTCTTAAAGTTAAGGAGCATGGTTTCGCCGATTGACGAATGAATCAACACGATTCACACTTCATCTACTATCAATGAGTTTGACCAGAGTCGACAACCGGACTTTTGACGAAATCCGCAAGACAAAAATAACACCAAATATTTCTCCCTATGCCGAGGGTTCTGCCCTGATCGAAATGGGCGGCACCAAAGTTCTTTGCATGGCGAGCGTTGAAGAAACGCTCCCGCATTGGCTTCGGAACCAGGGTAAAGGTTGGGTCACAGCCGAATATGCGATGCTTCCGCGCGCAACTCATACGCGCGTGCGCCGCGAGAACCTGCGTCCATCCGGCCGGACAATGGAGATCCAAAGGCTGATCGGACGAAGCCTGCGCGCGGTTGTCGACCTCAAAAAGCTCGGCGAGAGACAGATTTACGTCGACTGCGACGTCCTGCAGGCCGATGGCGGCACACGTTGTGCCTCTATCACAGGAGCATACATCGCACTTAGCCTTGCTTGTCAAAAACTTGTAAAGAAGGGAAAAATCAGCGCTTCACCGATTTTGAGCGAGGTTGCCGCACTGAGCGTCGGGATCGTTGAGGGTACGCCGGTTGCGGATCTAAAATACGAGGAAGATTCGAACGCCGACGTCGATATGAACATCGTCTGCACGGGTTCGGGTAAGTTTATTGAAATTCAGGGAACAGCTGAACAGGCACCGTTTGACCGCGAGCAAATGGACCAAATGTTCGCCTTGGCAGAAAAGGGTGTCAACGAGCTGTTTGAAATCCAAAGACAGGCTTTGAATGCATAGAATGGTTTCGAAATGAACAACAGAGAGCTTTACGAATTGGTCACTAAGGAACTCGGAAAAGATATATCTGCGGACGAGATCCCCCGTCTCGACAGATTCCTGATTTCGCTTTGGCAAGTGGCCTCGCAATCAGGAAAACGAAAACCGACGATTGATGACCTTACCACGTGGGTCAAGCATGCCTATACGGACAAGACGGTTACTCATTTTGACCCGCAATGGCTTCAAAGGATGGTCGACTTTGCTGAATCTGCATACGAGGAGTGGGAAAACACGGTCCTCGGGCAGATAAAGGAGTTGACCGAGATTTTTGAAGAGATCGATCCCGATGAGTTGGACCAACATTACGGACGTGATGGTTGGTACAACTATCGAGTGCCGAGTTATCTGGCGTTTGCTACCAGCGGTACATATGGGGGAGACGAAGACGACGATTCGGAGCCATACGAGGTAGAGCAGTTTACCTGGCAGGACTTCGCGGATTTTCTTGAAATGGGCAAATCCTACAATTAGCTTCGAGAAATAATGAACGAAGAGTTTTTTAAGGGAAAGACCGCAATCGTCACCGGGGCAACCCGCGGCATTGGAAAGGCAATTGCGCTGAAGCTGGCGGGCCTCGGTTGTAACCTGGCTTTCAATTATTCCAGCAGTGCGGCGGCCGCGGAAGAGCTTTCCGGGGTGATGGCCGAGATGGGCAGCGAGGTTTACTCGGACGCGTGCGATGTCGCAGACACAAACGCCGCAGCTGAATTTGTAAAGACAGCGAAAGATCAACTCGGCCGGATCGACTTCCTCGTCAACAATGCCGGCGTTACACGTGACAACCTGATAATGCGAATGAAGGAGGAAGACTGGGACGCCGTCATCGACACCAACCTTAAAGGTGCCTGGAATTTCTCCAAAGCCGCGGTACGGCCGATGATGCGGAATGAAGAAGGCGGTTCGATTCTGAATATCTCCTCGATAAGCGGCGTGGTCGGAATGCTCGGGCAGTCAAACTATTCCGCGTCCAAAGCCGGTATGATCGGTTTGACCAAATCGCTTGCCAAAGAAATCGCGAGCAGGAAAATTACAGTCAACGCCCTGGCGCTCGGACTCGTCGAAACGGATATGGCCGCGGAAATGAATGAAGAGTACCGCGAGAAGATCCTCGAACAGATTCCGCTCGGCCGGCTTGGCAACACGGATGAGATTGCCGATATTTCCGTTTTTATGTTGTCGCAATCGGCCCGTTATATCACGGGCCAGGTAGTACAGGCCGACGGCGGTCTTGCAATGTAGTCCTCGCCGCGACCAAATGTCCACAAAAGAAGTACACGACCAGGATCAGTCCCCGCCGCGCGACCAGAAATCCGAAAAATACAGGGCGACAACGCCCTACAATACGATAATTATATTGGCTGCAATAATTGTGGTCTTTCTGTCGCAGCAACTAATTTCGATGGGGTCGGTTGCGAATCTCGCCGGCCTCGTAAAACCTTTGTTCGCGCAAGGCGAGTGGTGGCGACTCTTTACCGCTGCTGTTGTTCACGACGGAATCTTCCACATTGGGTTTAACGGTTACGCACTATTTATTTTGGGTAGGCTTGTGGAAATACTGTC
>JAOTWT010000276.1 GCA_029862725.1 Acidobacteriota bacterium
GCCGGATTTGTCCAAAGGGTCAGAAAAGCGATCGAGCCGGTGCATCAGTCCAAACCGGACTGGATCATCACATCGTCGATCGCACAGGAAATGGGTGTCGATTTTGGTTACAACATGTCGGCTTCGGCGGTGTTTCGCGGCATCTCGGATTCGGTCGGCCCATATGGCGGAATGCGGTACCCGGATCTCAAAGACGAGAGCGATCCCGTCTCGGCGAAGTACCCGCTTAACGAAGCTCCGGCATTGGATGACGACGTCAAGAGGCTAAACACCTTTGCAGCGTCGCTTCCCGAATCGGGCACGAAGAACCAAACGCGGCCGCACGTCGGACACAAGCTTCACAGAATTACGACGATGACCGGAAAGACGAGGCAGTTTCACCTGCTTGCAAACGGGAATCCGAAACCCGGGAATCTGCTCGTCTCTCCTCTCGTTCAATTCGAACTCGACGGCAAGCCGAAAACAAACGTTGAGAAAAGTGACACGAGGCATGAAGAAGAGACCGTTGAGGTCGGAACTGCTTAACTTATGGAACCGATCGTAAAAACTTTATTCCCGTTTATCGTCATCAGCGTCGGGATTATTGCAGTATTTGGCGGCGTCATGATGATCGTCGCGTATACGGTATTGGCAGAACGCAAGGTGCTCGGCTGGATACAGGGCCGGATCGGTCCCAACAGGGTCGGGCCGTGGGGTTTGTTTCAACCCTTTGCCGATCTCTTGAAGTTCATTCTTAAGGAAGAATTGATACCCGATCAATCGACAAGGTTTATCTTCTACCTTGCTCCGCTAGTCGCTCTAACCTGCGCGTTTATGCCGATGATTGTCTACCCATTTGGCCCTGAAATCGTCGGTTCTTTTGATTTTCTGCCGTATGGGCTCGGCGAAGGTATCAAATCCCTGCCCTTGAGGGTCGCCGACCTCGACGTTGGGGTGTTGTATGTTCTTGCGATCACGTCGGTCGGAGTGTACGGAATCGCTCTCGCCGGCTGGTCGTCCAATTCCAAGTACAGCCTTATGGGAGGGCTGCGGTCTTCGGCACAGATGATTTCTTATGAGCTGGCGATGGGCGCGTCAGTGATCGGCGTCGTCATGTTGGCCGGTTCGCTGAGTCTTGGAGACATCATAAATGCTCAGATCAACTCGACGTTTCGCTGGTTTATTATCCCGCAGTTCATCGGTTTTGTCGTATTTTTGATCGCGGCGTTTGCCGAGACAAATCGGGTGCCGTTTGATTTGCCGGAAGCTGAAACCGAACTAGTGGCGGGATTTCATACAGAGTATTCGGCGTTAAAATTCGCGCTGTTTTTTATGGCCGAGTACGTGAATATGTTCACGGTATCGGTAATGGCCGTGACTCTCTTCCTGGGTGGCTGGTACATACCGGGACTCGACTATCTGGCCCGGACTGTTGGAATGGAGTGGTTGTTTGGCGTGGGGACTATCGGCTATGCACTCATCAGCCATGTCGGGTTCCTGCTTAAGATTTTCGCTTTTCTTTTCTTTTATATATGGGTCAGGGGAACGCTTCCGAGGTTCCGGTTTGACCAGTTGATGAATTTCGGTTGGAAATTCCTGCTGCCGGTTGCACTGGCAAACGTGATTCTGACGGTTGTCGTAGTATTCTTGGTCGGCCGTTTTTGGTAAAGACTGCGGAATGAACGAAGACATTCCGCCAAAATAATGGTAACTGCACTTTTTTATCTGCTTGCGGGACTCGCGATTGCTTGTGCGATCTCATGCGTCTACCACAAGAACCCGCTCTACAGCGCGGTTTCGCTGATCGGCGTATTCCTGTCGCTGGCCTGTATTTATCTGACGCTTTCGGCGCCTTTTATCGCCGTAACACAGATACTCGTCTATGCCGGAGCGATCATGGTCCTTGTTATTTTTGTGATCATGCTTTTGAATCTGGACGAGGATAAGCCACTGAACAGCCTGACATATCTGTACGGCGTCGGCGGCGGTCTGGGGCTGCTCCTGATAGCCCAGGCGATCTTCGTGTTTTATGCCGTCAACACAGCAGGACAGGAATCGGTCGATTCCACGGCCGCCGGAAAGACGCTTAGCATCGGTCTCGCGATGTACACGCAATACCTGTTGCCGGTCGAGATCGTCGGAATTCTTTTGCTGATGGCAATCGTCGGCGCAATGATCATGTCGCGGCGGATCAGAGAGCCAAACCAGAGGAAAGCGGAAAAAGCGGTCGAATAATCACCGCCCTTTTAAAGATTTTGAATAATGGAACCTAGCTTAGAAACATACCTGGCACTTTCCGGAATCCTCTTTGCGATAGGCGCGGTCGGCGTCATTTACAAACGCAACGCGATCGGGATGTTTATGTGTATCGAGTTGATGCTCAACGCCGTAAACCTTTCATTCGTTGCGTTTGCGAGGCACTACGGGGACGTTACGGGTCAATTGTTCGTCTTTGTGGTGATGGCGGTCGCGGCCTGTGAAGCGGCGGTCGGACTGGGAATCATAATCACCTTTTTCCGAAACCGCGAATCGATCGATGTCGACGATGCAAGCATCATGAGGAACTGAGAATCGTGCTTGAGATGAGAAAGATTTGCGAGGCGTGCCAGAGCCATCTGGAAGATGGCGAAAAGGCGTTTATCTGCAGTCACGAGTGTACTTTTTGTGCGCAATGCACCGAAGAATTGAAACTTGTCTGCCCAAATTGCTCCGGTGAATTGGTCAGACGTCCAGAGAGGGCCGATGCCTCTTAAATCGATTGAATGGCTGAAAACAACCTTTTAAGTATCATCATTTTCGCTCCGTTGGCCGGGGCCGTAATCAACTGGCTGCTCGGCAAACGTATGAACAGCGAGATGTTTAGCGGAGCCGTCGCGTGTGCCGCAGTAGGGGTATCGACGATCGTTGCGTTTGTGATCGCATTTGGGATTGGAACGCAGAATCCCGGAGCGCTTTTCTCGGAGGGTGGAAAACCGGTACTCGATCATATCTGGACGTGGATAACGGTTGGCAACTTCCGGGCCGACTTTGGACTCGGCATGGACCGTCTTTCCGGCATATACGCTTGCTTCGTCACATTTGTCGGTTTTCTGATTCATATTTTTGCCACCGGTTATATGCATGGGGACAAAGGGTTTTACAGGTTTTTTGCTTTTATGAACCTGTTTATGTTCTCGATGCTTACGCTGGTCCTCGCCGATAATTACCTGCTGATGTTTGTCGGTTGGGAAGGCGTCGGGCTCTGCTCATATCTGCTGATCGGCTATTACCTCAACAAGGACGAGGCACGGCGGGCTGCCAAGAAGGCCTTTGTCATGAACCGGATCGGGGACTGGGGCGTCCTGATGGCGATTTTCCTGATCTTTACTACCACCGGTTCGGTCTCGTTTTTTGACATGACGGTTGGCGGTGAAATGAGCGTTTTCACTTGGGTTTCCCAAAACGTTCTGACGGCCGATTCATTTACCGCCGGGGCAATCCTCGCGGGCGGTATGACCTCGATCGCGCTGCTCCTCTTTATTGGCGCGACGGGCAAGTCGGCCCAGATCCCCTTGCTTACGTGGCTGCCCGACGCGATGGCCGGTCCGACTCCTGTCTCGGCCCTGATCCACGCCGCGACGATGGTCACGGCCGGGGTTTATCTGGTGGTCCGCAGCAGCGCGATCTTCAGTAATGCCCCGACAGCAATGTTCATCGTCGCGATTGTAGGTGCGGCGACCGCGATTTTTGCCGCCACGATCGGGCTCGCACAAAACGATATAAAGAAAGTTCTTGCATACTCGACCGTCTCGCAGCTCGGCTATATGTTTCTCGCCTGCGGGGTCGGCGCATATGTAATCGCGATCTTCCATGTCATGACGCATGCTTTCTTTAAGGCCCTTCTTTTCCTGGGCTCAGGTTCGGTGATCCACGGAATGCACCACCAGCAGGACATGCGAAAGATGGGAAATCTGAAGAAATACATGCCGATCACATTCGCGACGATGTGTACCGGTTGGTTGGCGATAGCCGGAATCCCGATTTTTGCAGGATTCTTTTCCAAGGACGAGATACTCTATTACACATTCTCTGCAACCAATCTGCCGGCCGGCTGGAACTATTTTTTGTGGATCATCGCAGTAATAACGGCTTTGATGACCGCGGCCTATATGACGCGCCTGATGGTCATGACATTTTGGGGCAAGGAACGGTTCCATGATGAAATGCCGGACGCCGGACATGAAGACGATGATGAAGATGACGATCATCATCACATTGGACCCGATTTCAAACCTCATGAATCCCCATGGACGATGACGGTGCCGCTGGTTGTTCTAGCGTTGCTCTCGACTTTTGGCGGCTTGGTTGGAATTCCCTACGCATTGAGCGGCGGCAACGTCGATAATTATTTCAAAGACACCCTGACGCCAGTCGTTGCGAAGGTAAAATCTGCCCAACATGGCGCGGAGGAAAAAGAGGTCAAGCATTTCTTTGCCGCCAAAAAGGCGGCCGAAGGCGAGGAAGCTCATTCGGATGAGGAAATCGCACTTGAGCGGGGACTGGCCGGAGGATCGGTCGTTATCGCAATAATCGGAATACTGATTGGCTTTTTTGGCTTCAAAGACACGCCGCTGCGAAAACTGCCGAAACTCTTCGCCAACAAATGGTACCTCGACGAGATCTACAACAAGTTTATCGTCGACCCGATCACCTACGTTTCGACCCAATACCTATGGAAGGGATTCGACCTTGGGTTTATTGACGGAACTGTCAACGGAATCGGGCATTTCGTAGCCGAGATGGGCTCGCTTGCAAGAAGGGTGCAGGTCGGATTCATAAGGTCCTACGCCGCGTTTATATTGCTCGGCGCGATACTCGTGCTCGCCTATTTTGTATATTACGGATTCAAACTTGTCGGTTGATGTTAAGACGCTTATCACAATTTGGTTTCATGCTCGTCCTCATATCCATGCTCTTGGCGGCATGCGGCGGCGACGCAAGTGAATCGGGTATTACCGGCAACGAAGCGTCTGCGGGTACGGAGAGGGG
>JAOTWT010000277.1 GCA_029862725.1 Acidobacteriota bacterium
CAACTTTATTACAACCCCTCGGCCGCGATGAGCGAGATCATGGACAACGGCAGCTGGCTCTTTGCAGCGGCAGGTGTCGTCATCTTGAGCATCGGTCTGGGAGTCGCCATAAATTCCCATATTCTAGATACTTACGCCGTTTCAAACGTCGATTACTATTCCATCGGGGGAATTGACAGGGACTTTGTAGAATCCGAGATTGATATGAGCCTCGTACCGGAGGGTCAGGATGGCGCTTCAACGATCGTCGTTGAAAAACGTCCGTTTCCTGTTTTGGGGAACATGATCTTCTGGCTGTTTTCCTTTTTTAGCAGTTTTATCACGCCACTCATCGTCCTTTCGCTCTTTTACTTTCCGGGCACGATCATTCTTGGTACCGTATTGGGAAGGCTCGGCAACGCCGGTGTGGTTGTGCGCAGGGACTACGCGACATTTGCGACCTGCGGCTTGTTCGCATGGACCGCAGCGCACCTTCCGTTTGTGATCGTCGGTTTTCTGCTGTCCGGTGCGGGCCCTGATGGATCTGTTTTCCTTGGTCTTTGGATCGCCAGCGGGATCTATTTTGGCGTTTTAATGGTCTTTGCGCTGCGAACCGTTTTTGGTGTCGAATACGTTGCCGCGATTATAACGACCGCCTTTTCGTGGTTGTTTTTTAGTCTCGGGATCGTAATAACCGCATTTATAGGGCCGTGGCTTTTCTCCCCATTTCTGATAATCATCGCCGTGCTCTACTTCGGCGGGTTTATAAGCGGCGAGGTTTCCGGTCTCGGTAACTCGATGCGCCGAAAGCGGGATTTCAAGCGCCATCTTCATAACGCCACTGTCAATCCAAACGATGCCGACGCGCACGTCCAGCTCGGCCTGATCTACGCTCAGCGGCGCCAAAACGATAAAGCGCTCGAACACTTCGAGCGCGCATTTGAAATCGACAACGAAGAGATCGACGCGAATTTCGAACTCGGAAAGATCGCGCGCGAGAAAGGTGACCTTCAAAGAGCGATCGAACACTTCTCGGTCGTGGTCGAACAGAATGACAAGTTTTCGCTCAACGAAATCTGGCGCGAGATCGGCAGAACGTATCTCGACGCCGATATGCTTGACGAGGCGGAAGGCGCGCTCGAAAAGTTTGTGACCCGGCGCGCCTTCGATTCCGAGGGACTCTATTTCTACGGCCTGCTCCTCAAGAAGAAGAAGGACGAGCAGAAAGCGAAGGAAATGTTCGAGCGGGCGGTAGAAGCCGTTAAGACCGCACCCTACCACCGGAAGAACGAATTGATGAAATGGTCGCGGCTCGCGGCGAAGGAGATAGGGTAGGTAGGGTTTCAGGTTTTAGGATCGGTATTCCGGTACAAGGCCACAAGTCTTTCCACCGGCTCATCCTCGTCGCCCAGATAAGTCTCGAATTCCACCTCTTTTAATCCTTGTTCTTCGAATCGTTTCAACTCTTTTCTTGAAAGCGCCCACGGAGGGCCATCGGGATCGTCTATCTCGTCCGTGCGGAGTCTCTGCACCACGACCAATTCCCCGCCCGGTTTAACAAAAGACTCGATCGCGTCGATCGATTCCCGGCGAAGCGCCAGCGGGAGCGCCTGAATCGTGTAAACCTCAACAACAAGATCGAACGCGCCTATCCAATCGCCTGGCGGCTCAAACATGTCCGCGACGACAAATTCGATCTTGCTTTCCTGGTGCACCTGCTTCGCCCACTCGATTACCTTTGGCGAGATATCAAATGCGGTGACATCGTATTTGCGATCCGCAAGATATAATGCCTCGTCGCCAAGACCGCAGCCGACGACGAGCGCATGCTTGCCCGATCCGTCTACTATCTTTCCGCGGTCCCATTCGACGAGGAATCGGTTGGGTTCGAGATCGAGCCACGGAATCGCATCGATGTCCCCGTCCGCCGTTTTGTAAAGCTCTTCAAACCAACCCGTCGCATCACCGCGATCGAGATGATCGCGGGCCAGTTTCCCTATTCGCTCCCTTATCTCCGCCTCTTCCTCTTTTGTTGCCAAGATTTCTTCCTCCTGTTTGCAAGTTTATATTAGGGCCTCCGTTCACCTCATATCAAAGTTGGAAACGACAAACAATAAGAGCTGGAGAAATCTGACAATGAGGAAACTAATACCGTTAACTGTGCTTGCAACCTGCGCTGCTGACGGATCGAAGGTCGAGTCGATACGGGGTCTTTTGAAGGATTTTGCAAGTCTTTTCCAGATCTAACCAAACATCGAGATCGAACCGGGTCCCGTGAGGGGTAGATGACGACATGTTGGCTAAGCTCTCGCCAGCAACTTCGGGACCCGCAAAGCGGCCGGAATAGCTCCGGCCGCTTTTTCCTTTTTCGCTGCAACTTCCTATAATGGTTGTTTCGATTAAGGCTGCGCGGGTATTGACTTGAGATTTACTCCCAGTACTTCGTACGGCCAGAAACTGAGAGGAGATTGATGGCAGAAACATTTGACGTAACGATCATCGGATCCGGCCCGGGCGGTTATGTTGCCGCTGTGCGCGGAGCACAGCTCGGACTCAAGGTCGCGCTTATAGAAAAAGAGAAGGACGAACGTCTCGGCGGAACATGCGGTCTGCGCGGTTGTATACCGACCAAAGCGCTGCTTAACGCCGCACACCTTTATCAAAAGGCGGGTCATTTCGCGGACTTCGGACTGAAGGTGGAGGGACTTGGATACGACTGGCCGGGCGTGCAGAAATACAAATCCGATGTCGTCGCCAAGAACTCGGCAGGCGTTTCCTACCTTATGAAGAAAAATAAGGTCAAGGTCTTTAACGGATTCGGCAAGATCTCCGGAAAGGGAATGGTAGAAGTCGCTTACGAGGACGGAAAGAAAGAAACTATCGCGACAAAAAACACGATCATCGCAACGGGTTCCGTCGTGAAACCGATTCCGGGATTCGAAACGGACGGAAAACAGGTCGTCAATTCCGATCACATCCTTGAACTTAACCAAGTCCCGAAGTCGATGATCGTACTGGGTTCCGGCGCGGTCGGTGTCGAGTTTGCGAGTGTCTATGCGAGATTCGGATGCGACACCACGGTCGTTGAGCTTCTCGACCGCGTTGTCCCGCTCGAAGACGCCGATGTTTCCAAACAGCTGGAACGCTCGTTCAAGAAACAAAAGATAAAATGCATGACCGGGGTCAAACTCGATTCGATGACCAAGACCAAGAACAGCGTTAAAGTATCCGGCAAAGACGCAAAGGGCAAGGCCGTCGAACTGGAGGCCGAAATGCTGCTTGTCGCCGTGGGAAGGATGCCGTATCTCGAGAACCTGGGTCTTGAGAATACAAAGGTGAAGGTCACCGATCGCGGCGTAGTCGAAGTTAACGGATTTTGCGAAACGGGCGAGCCGGATGTTTTTGCGATCGGGGATGTGATCGATACGCCGTGGCTTGCGCATCTCGCTTCAAAAGAAGGGATCATGGTCGTCGAGAAACTCGCCGGAAAGACCGTCGAACCGATCAATATGAATCTCGTTCCGAATTGTACCTATTGTGATCCGGAAGTCGCGAGTGTCGGTATGACGGAGCAAAAGGCGAAAGAAGCCGGGTATGACGTCAAGACCGGGAAGTTTCCCTTTTCGGCGTCCGGCAAGGCTCGCATCCTGGGTGAAACCGACGGATTCGTAAAGATCATTTCAGAAACGAAGTATGACGAGGTGCTGGGAGTACACATCATCGGACCGCATGCGACCGAGCTTCTCGCCGAGGCCTGTGTCGGGATGGCGCTGGAAACCACCGCCGACGAACTTGGAAAGATTATGCACGCGCATCCGACGGTGAGCGAGTCGGTGATGGAAGCCGCGGAAGGAGTCCACGATCTGACGATTCATATGTAGCTCTTGAAGGAGTCAGGAGTCAGGATTCAGGATTCAGGAGTCGGTGGTGAGTGGAACGAAAGATTCGGAACCGTCGGCAGTAGCCGATGGCGATCTTATCCACTTGCCGTAGCAAGCGAGAATTCGTTCTTCTGGATGCTGTTGAATGGTAGGGAGTGGTTCAGAGTTACGTTTTTAGGCGTGATTCTTCTCAATCGTACGTCAAATTTCCTCACAAGTTGGACTCGAAACTATGCCATCTCATACGGTACATCCGACGGCTCTGGTCGCTTCCGGTGCGAAGCTCGCGGAGGGTGTTTTGATAGGACCCTACGCCGTTGTCGAAGACCGGGTTGAGATTGGCGAGGGAACCACCATCGGTCCCCATGCGGTAATTCACTCGAACACGCGGGTCGGAAAACGAAACCGGATCCACGCCCATGTCGTCCTCGGTGACGACCCTCAGCATCTATCCTACAAGGGCGAGAAGACCCTGCTGGAAATCGGCGACGATAATGTTTTCCGGGAGATGGTCACCGCTCATCGCTCGATTGACCCGACCGCGCCCACGAGAATCGGTTCGAACTGCTATCTGATGACGAACTGCCATGTCGGTCATGACTGCGTCATAGATGACGCCGTGATCATAACGAGCAATGTCGCGCTCGGCGGGCACGTCGAGGTTGGAGAACGCGCCGTAATAGGAGGCGCTGCGGGCGTACATCAGTTCGTACGAATTGGAGCCTACTCGATGGTCGGCGCGCATACCTATCTAACAAAGGACGCGCTTCCTTTTACGATGATCGCCGGAGAACCGGCACGTCACTACCGTTTGAATGCAGTAGGTCTGAAGAGAAATGGAATAAAGGGAGCGGATTACCGCGTCCTGGAGCAGGCATTTCGTAGAATTCGCACGAGTGAAAACCTCGACAATCTGCCCGTTACCAAAGAATTGGTTTACCTGAGAGAGTGGCTCGCGGCGGATTCGAAAAGGGGATTGACGGGTTTCGTGAAAAAGGGCTGAGGCTGCCGGCCGAAATGTAAAATTTCTCGCGGGAGCGTTAGAAATTCTGTGTCAATTCTCTAGGTTATAGTTTAATAAACTAAGGAGAATTGATAATGGCAGAAGAATTTGATTTTGACGAATTGTTGGAAGAGGTTAAGTCG
>JAOTWT010000278.1 GCA_029862725.1 Acidobacteriota bacterium
GTGGGACGCTGTTTGGCCAGCTGGTCCTTGTTGATCTCGACCGGGGTCATCAGGCTCGCACTCGCAGCTTCCGATAGTATTCCGATCGAGTTGTGATAATAGGGTGCGGACCGGAAACCGCCGTGCCACCAGGTGTCGTAGGTTGCGTTTGTGGCGACTCCCGTCTCGCCGGCCCTCGCCAGATCGGCAGCAATCTTGTATCCGACGAGACCGATCTCCCGGAGCAACACAGCCGGAATTCTCGGGTTTGGCGGATCAAAAAACGGCGGGATTGTCATCCGTGTACCGGTGGTGCCCTGCTGGTGGACATCGTAAACGATATGCGGAAACCATTCCTGCCAGAACAGCTTGGTGATATTCCGTGTCTCGGCGAGATTCATCATGAACCAGTCGCGGTTGTTGTCGTGGCCCGCGTAGTGGTGATAAAGCTCCGGCGGCGAGGTGCCCTCGTACCTTGTCCCGAGGGTTTTCCGGTACCAATCAGCGACGATATCGATGCCGTCCGGATTTGCCGACGGGATAAGGATCAAAACGGTATTCTCAAGGATGCGTTTTGTCTTGTCGTCGTCGGCTGTCGCGAGTTCATGTGCCAGCAGCATCGACATCTGGGAAGCGACGATCTCGGTAGAATGGATCGAACAGGATATTGCGACGATCGCCTTTGCACTTTCAGGATTGTCACCGGGTTTGTAGTGCGCCGTGTGGTTCGCCGCCGCGGAGTTCATTTCCCGTATCTTCTCGAGGTTTTTGATGTTCGCTTCCGAGGAGATAAAAGCTGCGATCTGGGACCTTCCAAGCGTAGTCCTGCCAATCTCCCTGACCGTCACGCGCGCGCTGGCTTTATCCAGCTTTGCAAAATAATTCGAAATTTGTTTCCAGTCCGCGATCGTTTGATCATCGGTCGGATGGAAACCAAGAACATCTCTTGGCGCGGGAACCTGTGCAGAGACGGATTGGGACGAAACAACAACGGCGAGTGACAACGCCGCTACGGAGGCAATTCGCCGAAAGAATATTTTTGCTATAATCTTCGGACAAAACAATCCAAAACCATAATTCGCAGAGCGCGTGCCGGAATCCATCCGCCAATAATGTCCGAACATAAGCAAAACCTTGTCCTTGGAGAGAATAAAAAGCTCGTTTTTCCTTTGAAAGAGTCTAACAAATCCCGTTTCTATGGCAAATTGCGCTATTGGTGGGCGTGGGGCGTGGTCGGGACAATCGTCCTGTTCATAGCGACGCCCCTGCTCATCTACTACCGGTTTCGAAAAAAACGCGACAATTTTTTCGCATGGTGCGATTGGGGTGCGAGAGTCTGGCTGAAAGCATGCGGCGCGAGCGTCGAGGTAACCGGACGGGAACTGCTCGATGAAAACCAGTCGTACATCTTCGTTTCGAACCATCGCTCCTATCTCGACACGGCGACCCTTTACGTGTTTGCCGGAAAACGCATGGGACTCGTCGCAAAAAAAGAGCTCCTTAAAATTCCGATCTTCGGATACGGAATGGCAATTGCGAATGTTATCGCTATCGACCGGACGAACCGCGAAAAGGCAAGAGAATCGATTGAAAAAGCACGCCGTATAGTGAGCAACGGGTATTCTTTTGGCGTGTTTGCGGAAGGAACGAGGGCGATGCCGGGCGAGCTTTTGCCGTTCAAAAAAGGGGCGGTGCACCTCGCTCTCCAGACGAATGTCCCGATCGTCCCTGTGGTATTCAAGAATACGGACCTCCTGATGGGAAAAAAGACGGGTGTCGCATTTCCCGGCACCATCGAAATGGTGATGTTGCCCCCAATTAGCACCGAGGGTAAGAACGCAAAGGAACACCTGATGCCGCTGCTGATCGAAACACGCGACGCGGTCGCCGCGGAACTCGCGTCGATGTGAGAATCCGCGCTGGATTTAAACAAAATTAAAATCATTCAAACTTTCGTCGTTTTCGTTGCATCAATGAACTGATAGTGGTATTTACGAAAGGACTATGAAAAGAACTGGATCATTCTCGCTATTGCTAATAGTTGCATTGGCCGCTGCAGTTACTGTTTGCCCGCAGGAGCGCCAGATCATACCAAATGTCATAAACCAGGGCGAAATCGATTTACTGGTAGAAGAATTTACCAGGAATGAAGACGAATTCCGGTATGCGTTGACGCAATATGTCTTCACGCGTAAAGCCACGATCCAGACGGTCGGGCTTGGCGGACTGATTACCGGCACATACCGGCGCGATTCGTTCATGACGTTTACGGACTCGGGTGAGCGCTTCGAACGGATACTCTACGCTCCGATCTCGACTCTTCGGGACCTACAGATAACGAGAGAGGACCTCGAGGACCTAGGGGGCGTCAACCCCTTCGCAATCAACCCGAGAGACGCCGATCAGTATCATTTTCAATATATTGGGAAACAAAAGATCGATTATTTGAACTTGCATGTCTTCGACGTCAGGCCGAAGGTCGTGCCGGACCCGAAAAAATCAAACAAGAGATATTTCCGGGGCAGGATTTGGGTCGATGACCGTGACAAAATGATAGTAAAGTCCGAGGGAAAGGGCATTCCGGAAGGGAAACAGAGATTTCCGGTTGTCGAAACGTGGCGGATAAATGTCGATGGAAAGTATTGGTTCCCGGCTTACTCAACGTCGGACGACGAACTTGTCTTTGATAACGGGCAGGTCGTAAAAATACGCCTGCGGGTTTCGTATGACGACTATAAGCAGGGCCGGAGCGATGTCCGGGTGCTCGACGAGGATACTGAGATCATCGATGAGAAAGAACCGAAGGACAATGCACCTCCTCCGCTCGAAGATAATTGATATCGATAATTATTGATACAATGGACATAGAAAAGGGCGCCAATCGGGCGCCCCTTTCTATGCGTAAGTTTTTGCCGTCTATTAGTCGACAAAATCGACTTCGACTTTCTCAGGTATGATACCCGCTTCGAACCCTCTGTCGAGAAGAAGCCTGACTGCCTCTCTGCCTCGATCACCATAATCCAAAGTGAGATCGTTAACCCACATCGCGACGAATCGGTCCGCAAGTTCCAGCGGCATATCGCGGGCGAACTGCATCGCGTATGCAAGAGCATCTTCTCGGTTCTCCATCGAGTACTCGATGCTCCGTTTCAAATGGCCGGAAACTTCGCGCATCAATTCCTCGCCGAGATCACGCCTGATCACATTTCCACCCATTGGGAGCGGCAACCCGGTTTCCTCAAACCACCATTCGCCGAGATCCAGGATCTTGTCCAGCCCGAATTCTTTATAAAAAAGCTGACCCTCGTGGATCAAAAGTCCGGCATCTACCGAGCCCTTTTTGACGGCATCGATTATTTCGTCAAATGGTACGATTTCGTACTCGAATTCGCCGTTAAAGATCCGCATCGCCAAAAATGCGCTCGTCAGCTCACCCGGAATGGCAATCTTCATTCCGGGGATTTCTTCTACCGGTCGGGGTTCTTTGGCAACGAGAATCGGGCCGTAATTGTCGCCGATGCTCGCACCATGCGGGAGCAGTGCGTATTTGTCCGCTACGTAACAATAGGCGTGGAAGCTTATAGCGGTTACATCGAAAACACCTTGCCTGGCGTCTTCGTTGAGTGACTGGATATCTTTCAGAGTATGTTCAAACTTGAGGCCATCGGTCTCGAGTTTGTTCGTAGCGAGACCATAAAACATAAACGCATCGTCTGAATCCGGGGAGTGGGCGACGGTAATGGTTCTCGGTTCTTTGCCTGTTGAAGCGCTTTCCATAATTAAAACTTACAAAAATAGATAATTGTCTTGTACAAAACCGATATTCTACCGTTTTCCTCGTGCTCTGCAAACAGGGATTCGAGGTTTTCAGACATCGGTAGGTAGTCTTCCGACTCTTGGTCAGGCATGTACGAAGACGAGAGAACCCGTCCCCTGAGGCCTTCAAAATCGAGTACTTGACGGTTGGGAAAGCTCCGGGACTCGAATCTTCTCCCAAATGTTTTTTCAATTCTTTCCAGAGGAAGCTTATCGTGCCTGACCTGTTCGTAGTCGGTACCAAATTCCTCCAAAAGCTTTTCGAACTCGCGGTGGAACGGGTTTGCATCAAGAAGGCGTTCATTCCAGACAAGTGCCGCAAACCCGCCCGGCCTGATGATCCGCCGAAACTCTTCAACTGCTGCTGCAGTGCAAAACCAGTGAAAAGCCTGAGCCGCCACCAGTAAATCAACGCAATGAGAATCGATCCCGGTCCGTTGCGCGGTCCCGTCGACGGCGTGGAAATCATCGAAGCGATTGAGGTATTCGACTGATGCGGACCTCATTTCGGCATTCGGTTCGACCCCAAAGACTTTATTCCCGTTTTGAGCGAACTCGAACGACGAAATACCCGTTCCCGAGCCGATGTCGGCGACAGTCCAATCCGGTTTGAGCCCGATCTCTATCCGAAAAAACTCAAAAAGCTCCGGCGGATAGCCGGGACGATAATTCACATAGTGCTCTACCCGGTCCGAAAATCTCTCAGTAGGCTCTTTCATTCGGGCAAGACTTCCTTTCCGGTCCACTGCGTCTTTTTGGAATGGCTTATGCCGAACTGGTCGAGAATCCTAAAGCAAAGGTGATCGACCAGTTCTTCTATGCCGGCGGGTTTGTGATAGAAGCCGGGACTCGCCGGCAGTATTCTCGCTCCGGCCCTCGACAGACGCAGCATATTTTCGAGATGGATTTCGTTGTACGGCGTCTCGCGCGGCACAATTACCAATTTCCGGCGCTCCTTTAACGACACGTCCGCCGCCCTGTGGATGAGGTTGGTTCCCGCACCCGATGCGATCGCACCGAGCGTACCCATTGAACACGGCACGATTATCATGCCCTCCTGCCTGTTGGATCCGGAAGAAGGCTTTGCCGCAAAATTGTCGATCCTCCAAAGCCTTATCTTTTTCGAATCAGGGGCTAGCTCGAGCCATTCATTTACCGTTCGCGCGTTCAGATCACTCAGATCCGCACCCAGCTCAATTCTGGCGACTA
>JAOTWT010000279.1 GCA_029862725.1 Acidobacteriota bacterium
GTTCCGAAATGTTGCCAAATCGATGACGGGTGTCGCCGCGATGACCGGTTTTTCATCTGTTGTGATCGGCTCGATAGGCGTCGTCATGATCCTGATCGGCGGCAATTCCGTCATGGCGGGAACGATGACGCTTGGCGATCTTTTCATGTATATATTTTTCACAGGTCTGATGGCGATGCCGATAATCGAATTCACCTCGATTTCCACTCAGATCAGCGAGGCGTTTGCAGGGCTTGACCGGATTCGCGAAGTGCTGAACACAAAGACCGAGGATGAACAGGATTCGGAACTCATTCCGTACGGAGAAGCTCGGGGCGAAATAGAATTCCGGGACGTACATTTCGAATACGACGCCGGCGTACCGGTCCTCAATGGAATATCGTTCATTACGCCGGCCGGTTCGACAACTGCCCTTGTCGGTTCGAGCGGCTCGGGAAAATCCACGATCCTGAGTCTTGTTCTCAATTTCATACAACCCGGGAGCGGTCGCGTACTAGTCGACGGAAAGGACATCCAGACGATTCGTCTACGGGACTACCGCCGAAATCTAGGCGTCGTGCTGCAGGAGAACTTTCTCTTCGATGGCACTATTGCCGAGAACATCAAGTTTTCCGACTCAACAGCAACAGACGCCGAAATGCGGGAAGCTGCGCGGATAGCTTATTGCGAAGAATTCATTGAGAAATTCGAGGACGGGTACGACACAGTTGTCGGCGAACGGGGCGTTAAGCTCTCAGGCGGACAAAAACAGCGAATCGCAATTGCCCGCGCGTTACTCGCCGACCCAAGGATCCTAATACTCGACGAAGCGACATCCAGTCTTGACTCGGAAAGCGAGCGGATGATCCAGGAAGGTCTCAATTCCCTGCGCAAGGGTCGCACGACATTCGTAATTGCTCACCGCCTGTCTACGATCCGGAGCGCGGATAATATCCTGGTTGTCGAAGAGGGAAGAATCGTCGAGAGCGGCAGCCACGACGAGTTGTTTGTTGCAAACGGCCGGTATAGAGAGCTCTACGACAAACAGTACACGTTCGAGAAAAACCAGTTTATAAACCCCGGAGAGGATTTTACAACGGATCCCGCGGTAACATAGGGCAGCTTATTTTTTCGATTGAAGACAGAAGCATCTTATTGGAGGAGACTATGGAAAAGACACAGGATTTCAAAACTCATGTTCGTTGGCACCCGCCTTTTCATTTTGTATTGGCACCGCTAATGCTGATAAACCTGATTTATTCGATTGTCAGGCTCGTGCAGGATCCGGGCTGGGACCGCGGTGAATTTGTCTTGCTTTCGGTCGCGCTTGTTATCTTGACACTGCTCACAAGGAACTACCCGTTAAAAGCCCAGGACCGTATTATCAGGCTCGAGGAACGACTCCGTTTGGCGACGATCCTCGGTCCCGAAGCTGCGCCGAAGGCGATGAACCTGAAGCCGGCCCAATACATCGCATTGCGATTTGCATCCGACGAAGAATTGCCGGAACTCGTTTCAAAAATCGAAGATGGCGAGCTTACAACACAAAACGAAATCAAAACCGCGATTACGAATTGGAGGCCGGACCACTTCCGGGTCTGAATCCGGTCGGTTGAGATCTGATTTACGTTTCAGGATTCTATGCGGTAATTTGGCGCTTCCTTCGTAATGATCACGTCATGCACATGCGATTCGCGCAATCCCGCGGACGTAATTCGAACGAATCTCGCCTTCGTCTGGAGTTCCGCGATGTTCGCGCAGCCGGTGTAGCCCATTCCAGATCGGAGTCCGCCGACGAGTTGCGTGACCATGTCGGCAAGAGTGCCCTTGTAGGCGATCCTGGCTTCGATCCCTTCCGGGACGAACTTCATGTCGGAGACTGTGCCTTCCTGCGAGTAGCGGTCGCTCGAGCCCATTTTCATGGCCCCGATCGAGCCCATCCCGCGGTATGATTTAAACGAGCGGCCCTGGTACAGGATAATCTCTCCCGGGGCCTCTTCGGTGCCCGCAAAGAGGGAACCGATCATCACGCTGTCGGCACCCGCGGCGATGGCCTTCGAAATGTCGCCCGAGAACTTCAGACCGCCGTCCGCAATTAACGGGACGCCTGATTCCTTAGCAACCTCAATACACTCGATGATCGCGGATACTTGCGGCATCCCGGCACCGGTGACAACTCGGGTCGTGCAAATCGATCCGGGTCCGATGCCTACCTTTATAGCATCCGCTCCCGCGTCGATAAGAGCTCTTGCAGCGTCTGCAGTTGCGATATTTCCAGCTACAACCTCAATCTCAGGATGGGCCTTTTTGACCTCCCGAACCGCGTTGATTACCCGCGAAGAGTGCCCGTGAGCAGTGTCGACGACAATTGCGTCAACCCTCGAAGCGACCAATGCCGCGGCGCGTTCGAGATAATCTCCCGTAGCACCGATTGCGGCCGCGCATCGAAGCCTTCCCAATTCATCCTTTGCGGCGAGCGGGTACTTGATCGCCTTTTGAATGTCCTTTACGGTGATCAGCCCCTTCAAATAACCGTCTTCATCCACGACAAGCAGCTTTTCGATCTTGTGTTCCTGAAGTTTGACCTTTGCCCCGTCGAGCGTCGTTCCGATAGGCACCGTGACTAGCGGCTGCGGTGTCATCACCTGAGAGACCGGGATATCGAAGCGCGTCTCAAAGCGCAGGTCACGATTTGTGATAATTCCAACCAGCAGTCCATCTTCATCGACAACGGGAACGCCGCTAATCTTGTAGCGTTCCATAATCGCCAGCGCATCGGAGACGAGCGCGGTCCTTATTATCGTAACCGGGTCCACGATCATACCGCTTTCGGATCGCTTGACCTTATCGACCTCTTCGGCCTGCTCTTCAACCGATAAATTCTTGTGGACCACTCCAATCCCACCCTGCTGCGCAAGTGCGATTGCCAAAGCCGCTTCGGTGACCGTATCCATGGCTGAAGAACATAGCGGTATTTTTAGATCGATGTTGCGTGTGAACTTGGTCGAAGTATCCGTCTCGCTCGGGAGCATCTCGGAATACGCGGGAACCAGCAACACGTCATCGTACGTCAGGCCTTCTTTTATCGATTCAATGTCCATTCTTATACAAAAAAGCCCGCAGTTTGCATGCGGGCATGTCTTCTCATTGGCCTCTTTGGGGCCCGTAACCCGGGATCAACGGCCGAGCATTGAACTTTTTATCGTGCATTTCCACTTTGGGTGTTGGCCGGCAACGCCGGACTTGCAGCCGTATTCGCAACCGGAGCCTTACTGTCCTCTCCGCCGGTAACGGTTGGCGTACCGAATTCTATCTTGCCAGTCTGGAGAATTCTCTTGATGTTCTCCATATTGATCTCAAACTCCAAACCTTGCTTGCGGTATCCCTCCGGGGGCATAGGCGTCTCGATTTTCTTTCCATTGAGTTCAAGCGAAACGGAATCCGCCAGCCCCTTATAGTAACTAAGCACAACCTTCTCATTTGCTTCGATGGTCCTCTCCTTCGCGTTGCCGGTCAAGGAAAGGGTTTCTCGTCTCCCGTCAGCAATCGCAACTACGGCTAATTCATCGGCGGAGGTCTTTATCTTTATCTTTATCGAATCAGTTGCCGGCATCGGTTCGGCCTGATTAGCCTTTGTGTTCGAATTCCCGGCCGGTGTTTCGTCGGTCTTAACGTTGGACGACGCCAGGCTGTCTTTGCCGCTGGCACCGCTTTCGAGCGACTGGACGTACTTGACGAGTGCAAGTATGCCCCACGCCATCAAACCAAGGATTATGACCGCAAAGATAATCGTTGGCAGCATCGAACCCTGACGCGAGTCGTCGGTGAGCACTTCGGGCCTGTAATTCAGAGGGTCTGAAGCCGGATTTGCTGCTTCTTCTCTGGCAATAATCTGGGCGTACTCTTCGAGCGCTTCATGCTCGTCGACCCCGACGTATTTTGCAAATGACTTAACAAAGCCTTTATTGAAAATACCGCCGGGCAGGGTCCTGTAATCGTCATTTTCGATAGCTTGCAGGTAAAGAGCCGAAATACGGGTTTGTTCAGCGACTTCGCTGATCGAAATATCACGTTCTTCGCGAGCTAGCCGCAGTTTTTCACCAAGTGAATCAGACATTCGTTAATTGCGATCGACCCTTTCAAATATGCGGGCAGAATAAGATCTTAGGAATGAAATATATCGTTGAGCTTCAATCGTGTCAATGTGATGGGCATGCCGCGGCGGGTTTGAGATACCCGACCGGCGGAAGCTCCGGAATGTCCAGAATTTCTGTCCGGCGAACCTGTGATCCGCACTCTGAGGATGCCGGCAACGCTTAGGAATCAAGTAAATGCTGATGTCCTGCGGCACCGGCAAACTACCAAATTGTTTGATTCATACCGATCCGAAGTCTGTCGCACAACCTTGTTTTATGCATCGAAAGAATCGCCGAACATCAAGGCCCGGACGCGGGCGGCACCCCGCGTCGCAAGCCGATAACGTTGCGGCTTTACTTCAATTACTGTGGGACAGTAACTTTCATTTCGTTCGTACTTCGAAGTCTCTTTTTCACTGCCAGCGGGCGATCCGCGTAAAATACGATGCCCTTTTGATCGTCGGCCAAACGAAGCGTCCTCGTATTATCGCTAAAGCGGTACCGACGGTGGTCAACGGAAATTATATAGAAATCACCGCCATCGAGACCTTCCAGCAAAAAATTGCCAAACTGATTCGTGGTTGCAAAAGACGTATCCAGCGTAAACGTGTTCAGGACGCTGATACGGGCGTACGGGATTCCGCGACTATCCGCTGTCAAAACCCGCCCGGCAAGTGTGACCTGCGCGGAGGTTGGGAAGAAACAACCTATATCAATGTCGTCAATGCCGATCCATTCGTCGGTACCGGCAGCGTTTGCGGTGATAAACCTGATCTCGACCTGCGGATTGTTTATTATTGTCCCCGGGAGATTTACAAGCTTGGAAGTCACCTTTGTCGCCGTATTTGGATCGGTCGCATCGGGCACAAAACCCGC
>JAOTWT010000280.1 GCA_029862725.1 Acidobacteriota bacterium
CAGAACCTCGAGCCCCAGATCAGGCAATACGCGGAAAAGCAGCTCAAAGAATGGAGCGAAAGCCGTGCTAAAAACACATGGAGGGGACGGCTGTTTGCGCCGCTCCGCCCTGTATTTGAAAGGATGGCCAAATGGCTCAACCGAAAAGCCGCGAATAAATGATTGAGCGGGAGAGCGAGGGTGCGGGATTTGTTTTGTTTTCAATGGGCGATGATTTCGTGATCAGACAAGCCACCCCGCGAGACGTAGGGGAAGTCTCATCCGTTCTTACAGAAGTTGCCGGGTGGCTTGAGAGCAGAGGCCAAAAGTTGTGGGTAGCGGACGAACTTTCTCCGGAAAAGATTCAGAGCGAGGTCACAGCGGGTCTATACTGGATTACTGCCCGCGGCGACGAAATAGTGGGCTGTCTTCGTTATCAGGATGCGGATCCGGAATACTGGGACGATGTTCCCCATGAGGATTCATCTTTTGTGCATCGCGTGGCCGTCCGTAGAAAGTATGCCGGTAAGGGCCTCGCCAGAAAGATGATCGAGTGGGCCAAAAACAGGGCGCGGGACGAGGGCAAACGGTTTTTGAGGCTCGATTGCGCCGACCGGCCCAAGCTTCGTGAAGTCTATGAAAAAATGGGCTTTATTTTTCACAGTGTGAAAAGGCGAAGTCCCTATAATGTAATAAGATACGAGTTCGATCTGAATAAACTGGATTAACATGCTAAAAGAAGCCGTCGGGTACTATCACGAGCTGCTCGAAGACGAAGAATTGAGCCGGAAGTCGGTCGAACAGCTTGCCTCCAAAATGGAAGAGGCCCGTTTGATATTTGGAGGGCGGAGGCTGTCGCCCTATTTGCGGCCGCATTTTGTTACCGAGTCTGACTGGAACCGCACGGCGGAGATTTGCGACACGATTTTCGGCACGCTTCAGAAGGTAAGGGATGCCGCCGTTGAATCTGAGGAATTACTGAATGAACTCGGCGTGACCGAAGCTGAGAAACGACTGATCGAACCCGATCCGGGATATCAGCAGGCGGCTGCTACTGCCCGCCTCGATTCGTTTCTGACCGAGGACAGCTATAGCTATGTGGAACTTAACGGCGAGAGCCCGGCCGGGATTGCGTTTTCCGACTCTGCCCGGGACATCTTTCTGGACTTGCCCGTAGTCAGGAGATTTTCAGAAAAATACGAGATATACGGCCTCGAGGGGCGGAGCCGCCTTCTCTCAACGCTTTTGAATTGTTATGAGCAATTCCTTGGAAAACCGCCGGAGTCGAAGCCGGTGATCGGGATTGTCGACCTCAAGGGGTTGCCGACGGTCCAGGAATTCGAACTCTGCAAGGAGTATTTCGAGTCTAACGGATACCCTGCGATAATCTGTTCGCCGGACGAACTGGAATTTGATGGCGAGAGCCTGAAAGTAAACGGCCGGAAGCTCGACATAGTCTACAGAAGACTCCTGGTCAGGGAGTACTTGCCGATAATCGATCAATATCCGGCGCTCTTTGATGCTTACAAGGCTGGTGCGGTCTGCGTAGCCAATAGCTACCAGTCCCTTTTACTTCACAAGAAGGCCTTGTTCGCGGTTATGACAGACGAACGGTTTGCCCACCTCTTTGATGAAGCAGAACTTGCGGCGATCCGTCGCTACGTGCCGTGGACCCGGAATTTCCGGGAAGAAAAGACCCGGTTTTACGATCAGGATATCGATCTGATTGAATGGACCCGCGAAAATCGAGATAAACTCGTGCTCAAGCCAAATGACGACTATGGCGGGCACGGCATCTATATTGGCTGGGCGTCGGACGAATCCGAATGGAATGCGGCGATCGAACACGCTCTTAAAACGGGCGATTATCTGGTGCAGGAACGTGTAAAAACTGCGAAAGAGCCATTTCCATACGTGCATGAGGATGGGACCGTCGAGATGGTGACGTCGATGGTCGATCTCGACCCGCTTATGTTCTCGGGTAAAACCGGGTCGGCATTTACAAGGCTTTCGACTTCCGAACTTGCAAACGTCTCGTCGGGTGGAGGCATGGTACCGACGATTATCATCCGCGGAAAGAAACAGACCTAAGATGAACACAGACAAAGACAAAACTCGGCTGCGCGAACTCGCCGACGAATACAAAATACTGGTCGACAAGCTAAAACTAGGCGGCGGTCAGTCGAGAATCGAGCGGGTTCACGCGAAGGGAAAGCTGACCGCCCGCGAAAGGATCAAGCTCTTGTTTGACGAAGGAAAGCCTTCGTTCGAAATCGGACTGCTTGTCGCGTATGACCAGTACGACGGGAAGGCGGCGGCAGCAGCGGTAGTTACCTCGATCGGGGTGATTGAAGGGCGGGAATGCGTGGTTGTGGCGAACGATTCGACGATCAAAGCGGGTGCATGGTACCCCGAGACAATCAAAAAGATCCTGCGCGCACAGGAAGTGGCGATGCGTTGCCAGGTACCGATCATTTATCTCGTCGATTCGGCCGGAGTCAACTTGCCTTATCAGGGCGGCGTTTTTCCGGGCCAATACGGCGCGGCACGGATATTTTATTACAACTCGATCATGCGGAGGTATCTAAGGGTGCCGCAGATATCGGCGGTGATGGGAATGTGCGTCGCCGGCGGAGCGTATTTGCCGGCGCTTTCGGATGTCATCCTGATGGTTGAAGGGACCTCGTTTATGGGTCTTGGCGGGGCCAACCTGGTCAAGGGAGCTACCGGGCAAACCATTGATAATGAAACACTTGGCGGGGCGATGACGCACAATGCTGTTTCCGGTGTGGCTCATTACAGGACCGCCGACGAAAAGGAGTGCATCGAAAAGATCCGGGAACTAGTTTCGGAACTTCCGGAAAAGCATGAATCGAAGGTCTCCGTCGTCGAGGGCGTTGCTCCGGCGAATGACCCGGACAGCCTTTATGAACTTCTCCCCGAAGACCACCGGCAGCCGTACGAGATGCGCGCCGTCCTGGATTGCATTATCGACAGGGGAAGTCTCGACGAGTTCCAGGCCGATTTCGCAAAGGAGATGATTTGCGGAACGGCGCGAATAAATGGAATTCAAATCGGTGTCATCGCCAACCACCGGGGCATGGTGACGCTTAAGAACAAGCCGCCGAAATTCGGCGGGATCGTCTATACCGAGTCGGCGGAAAAAACGGCCTATTTTATAGACAACTGCAACCGCCACGGCACGCCGATTCTGTTTGTGCAGGATGTCTCGGGCTTTATGGTCGGGGCCGACGCCGAGCATTCCGGGATCATCAGGGCGGGTGCCAGATTCGTAGAGGCAATGGCCACCACCGAGGCGCCCAAAATTGTACTTACGATCAACCATGCGTCGGGTGCCGGCTACTACGCGATGGCCGGCCAGGGATTTGATCCCGATTTCATCTTTTCGCTGCCGACGGGCCGGATGGGTGTGATGGAGGGGGATGCCGCTGTCCAGGCGATCTTTGGAACGATGCTCGAACGTTTGAAAGAAGAGGGCAAAGAGCCCGGCGAAGATATGCTTGCTGAAATGGAGGCGGTTCGCGAAACCTACGAGAAGGAGCTCGACACGAAATACGCCGCCGCCCGCGGGTTTGTGGATACGGTCGTATTGCCGGAAGATCTGAGGGACACCCTGGCCCTCGCGCTTCGAACCGCGCTAAACACGGACAAACCTCATCTCGGTGCGTTTGTACTGCCGCGCTCCGTCTGACACGCCCTCCGGATCTAATGACACAGCCGCCTGACAAACGTCCTATCGAAATCGAAAGTGTCAGGGAAACGAGAATTATCAAATTCGCACGCCCCGACCTCAAGAACCGGCTTTCGGTTTCGGTGCTTGAAGCCCTTGAGGAGTCATTTCTCGAATGCTCCGCCGATCCTGCTTGCGCGTGTATCATAATTACCGGCTCAGGCGACACATTTGCGGCCGGAGCGAACCTCGCGGAGGTTGCCAACCTTTCGAATAGGGAAGCGCTCGGTTTTGCGCAGCGTGGGCAAAGGGTTTTCCGGACTATACGAAACGCTACTCAGAAAACGGTTGCCGCGGTAAACGGTTATTGTATGGGCGGGGCGCTTGATCTGGCGCTTTCATGCGACAAGAGAATCGTATCGCCTGCCGCGGTATTCGCACATCCGGGCGTAAAGCTTGGAATAATTACAGGTTGGGGCGGCACCCAGTTGCTTCCCCGCCTGATCGGGCGAAAAAACGCGTTTCATTTGTTTTTAACGGCTGATAGAATCGACGCATCGGAGGCGCTCCGGATCGGGTTGGCGGATGAGGTCACCAAGGATCCGTTGAGGCGCTCAATCGAATACTGCAGGGAGGGGACATGCGAAAGCTTTTAACTGGATGGATCGTAGCAAAGTTAGCTGCCCTTTGTGTATTTTGCGTCATGGCGGTTACTGCAAACTCGTCGTTTGCGGGTCTTAGTGGCGGAGCAGCCGCGACTCCTACGCCAACGCCAACTCCCGCGGTCGATGATTCGATAGACCGGGAAACCAGCGATCCATATACCGGGGACCTAGCCAGGTTTGACCGTGAGAACAGGGCCGAGAATCTTCAGATTGACCGGGTAATGGATATTCTCGGGATCAAAGAGGGATCTTCAGTAGCCGATATCGGGGCCGGGGGCGGGTGGTTTTCGGCAATCGCGTCAAAAAGAGCCGGAAAGACTGGCAAGGTATATGCGGTTGATATCAGCCGGGACTCGATTGATTTCATAGACAAACGAATCGCGAAAGAGAAACTAGAAAATATCGAGACGATTCTCGGAATCCCCGATGACCCGAAGTTGCCCGAGAAGACGGTCGACGCCGTTTTGATTCTCAATACCTACCATGAAATTGCCGAACCCGTACGCTTTCTCAGAAACCTCGCGAAGTCGTTGAAAACAAAAGCGCTTGTCGGGATTATTGACCGCGAAGGCAAAGGTGATGATCATGGTATCGACCCGGCTGTCGTAAAAAAGGAAGCGGAGCGGGTCGGTCTGAAGTTTGTTGCTGCATAC
>JAOTWT010000281.1 GCA_029862725.1 Acidobacteriota bacterium
AATTGTTTTCTCAAGCGGCACGGTTTCGTTACTAATCATCTGTTTCCTCCATTTTTAACGGCCTACGACCACGCCAAAACGATTTGCATGTTTCATCTGTGAAACACTGTACCAAATGAATTCAAGTGTTGCAAGCATGAAACGCGGTGTTGCATTCAGGACTGCTTTTATGATAACTTGTTTTATGTATGAGACAGGCGCCGGGGATTTCCGGTACAAGAATGGAGAATACTATGGTCAACAAACAAAAAAACGACGGGCTTATAAGTACGATTGAACTGGGCCGCGCGATCAAACGCCGGCGACAGGAACTCGGACTCAGTTTGCGCGATGTCGCCGACAAAACTAAGGTTTCGGCGTCGACGCTTTCGCGAATCGAGAATGGCACGGGTAAGCCGGATGCCGACAATATTGCCCGGCTTACTGACTGGCTGGATATGCCGATAGACCGTGTCATGTCCAAGAGAGGACCGAAGGACGTCGAACCGGTAGTTTACTATCCGCATGAGGCGACCCCTGAAATTGTGGAAGCGCATTTGCGTGCGGACAAAAATCTGTCGGATGACACGGCGAAAGCACTCTCGGAGCTGTTCCGCGTGGCATATTCTCAGTTCAGCGAAAAAAAGAAGGATTAGTGACCCGACTTGGGGCTCAACAAGGATATTCAGACGGCAAAGATCGGTATGGGATTTATGAATTCAAAAAACGGGCTGTTTGTGGAGACGACTTTTGTTTTGTTTTTTCTCTCACTCGATTTCGGGCAAAATTTGTTCGCGATATCGGCCGACGGCATCTTTCTGGGAGTAACGGTCGTCGCTATTGCCGTGTTGCCGTATTACCTGCCTTCGGCAAATAATCAACGTTTTGCGGACTGGATCAAGTGCCGGGGAGCGATCGTGTTGCCGGGGATATTTTTAGGAACGATATTCAACGGTATGGTAGGGAGCGTGCTTCCGGAAGTCCTTCGATTTGCTCCGCTCGCCCTGGCGCTGTTCACGGGTGTGGCGGCCTGCATCGCAATGTTTGGCGGCGTCCTCCGGTTTAAATACGCGGATTAAAGAGCTGTATGTGGTTTTCAGGAGTGCCTTTCGCAGCGGCGGAAGGCACTTTTTGTTTAGGCAGGTATGACCGCCTTCTGGGGTTCGAGCGCCTCGTGGATCGCGCGAACCTCGGCCTCGAGAACTCTAAACTGTGACGGCAACAAGGCCTGAGCTCCGTCACAGAGAGCTTCTTCGGGGCATGGATGAACCTCGATGATCAGCCCATCGGCACCTACGGCGACTCCCGCCCGGGCCATCGGAATGACCATATAGTTCTTGCCGGTACCATGAGACGGATCGACGATGATCGGTAGATGCGAAAGGGTTCTTACGGCCGGTACGATCGAAAGATCCATCGTGTTTCTCGCATGTGTCCCAAAGGTGCGTACTCCGCGTTCGCACAAAATAACATCGTAATTGCCCTCGGCCATGATGTACTCGGCGGCAAGTAAGAACTCGTCCAGAGTGGCCGCGAGACCACGTTTAAGAAGTACCGGTTTTCGCGTCTTGCCGACATACTTGAGGAGCGAAAAATTCTGCATATTTCGCGCGCCGATTTGTATGCAGTCCCCGTATTTTTCAACTAGATCGACACCTTTTTCATCCATCGCTTCGGTAACGATATTGAGACCGTATTGTTCACGCACTTCGGCAAGGATCTTTAGTCCTTCTTCGCCTTTTCCCTGAAAAGCATAAGGAGATGTGCGCGGCTTAAACGCCCCGCCGCGGAAGAACTTCGCGCCGCTTGCCGCAACCGCCTCCGCAATTTCAAAAACCTGGTCGTAGCTCTCGACCGCGCAAGGGCCGGCTATCAAAGTGAGTTCATCACCACCGATATAGGCGTCACCCACCTTTACAACGGACTTTTCCGGCCTCAAATCTCGCGAAACAAGCTTGAATGGCTTTGTCACGCGGATCGCATCGGCAACACCTTCCAAATTTTCGAAATGGGACGGGTCGACCGCGCCCTTGTTACCGGTAATCCCGATCGCGGTACGCGAGAAACCGGGCATCGGGTGCGGTTTATAGCCCAACTTTTCGATTATTTCGTTGACGCGGTCAATATCAGCTTGACTCGCGTCTGGGTTCATGACGATTAACATAGTCTCTACTCGAAGTTCTTAAATGTATGACTCGGCCCCGGATATTGCAAACCGCCAGCGCTCGTAGGCAAATTGCAAATTCCTATGGGGACACCAATCGTTATTTATGGGTCCGTCGCGCCACGAAGCATTGAAAAGCAATTACCCTGCCAAAGATCGGTTCAAAGCCGCACAATTCCGGAAGTCAACCGGCACTCTGCCGCTTTATCCCTGAGGCTTCGAGCAGGCAGTGTGCGGATTGTCAATCCATTTAGATTACATGCGTTCCGGAATGCTGACTCCCATCGTCGACAATGCGGATGTGAGCGCTTTCCGCGCCGTTTCCGCGACCGCGATCAACAAAGCCTTTTTATCGGGATCGGGCTCGTCGAGGATTCGGTGCTTTTGGTAAAAAAGATTCGAAGTTCTTGCAAGATTAAACGTGTATTTGGCGATGATCGCGGGTTCCGACTGGGCGATTGACTGATGTATCGTTTCCTCAAGGCGCAAGGCGAGTATCACCACCGACCAAAGCTCGTTTCCGTCGTCTTCGCCAAACAGCTTAGAGAACTCCTTACTCCTGGACGGTACCGAACCAAGAGCGGCTTCCAGGGCCTCGGTTCCGAGTTTTCTAAAAATCGAATTCAGCCTCACAGTAGCATTTTGGCAATATGTACCCGTCTCTCCCTCGAATGCGGTCGCTTCCTTAAAGTCGAAAACGATAACGGTGTTCTTTGTAAACTTGAGAAGGAAATAGCGGAGCGCACCGATCGCGATCTGGGCCGCAATCTCGCGTTGCTTTGGCTCGTCGAGATCCGGATTGCGCTCCCTCACCTCATGGAAAGCATTTTCCTCGAGACGATCGATCATGTCTTCCGCCTTCACACCGAGCCCCTTGCGGCCGGACATCTCGATAAAGGATTTAGAACGATCTTCGTCCGTAAGTTCGAACCCCAGTTCCTCTGCGGCAGCGGGGGAGAGTGCCACCATTTCATAGGAAAGATGAACGCTGGCGTCTTCGCCTTTTTCGGGGAAGATCAACGCAACCCCCTTCTTGACTACCTGTTGCGGGTAGGACTGCCGTGTATCGATGACATTGTAAACGCGCGCCGCGCCGCCATAGGAGACGGCGGTCTTTTCGGCGGCGGATTCATCGGCGGTCGTGATCCATACCTCTTTTCCGTTTTGGTAATCGGTGAAATGCCGATATTTGAAATCGAGTCCGAGCAGCCCCAGCTTCCACATCTGGTATGCGATGTCTTTCCCGGTATAGGTAACCGTCCCGTTGGAACGGACGAGGATCTTGTCGTTTTCGTGCTCGTCGCTTCCTTCATGCGATTCAAACGGCATCACCCAGCAGCCGGCGTGTTTTCCGTTTTCCGCGAGATGAATGGCATTCTTCTCCTTCATCAGCTCAAAGGCTTTCTGCCAGAAGTGCAGGTGAAGAATCTCGGACTCGCGGGGTAGCAGGTCGTACCGGATCGAGAGTCTCTCCATAGTTTCGAGTATGCATTCGACATTCCTGGTCGCGACAAAATCGGCGAGCAGGGCCGTCTCGTTGTCGCCCTCTTCGATCAAGTGCAGCGTCTCCGCCCTTTTGGACAGGAGGTCCTCATTATGCTGATACTCGACCCCGACGCGTGCGTAAAGATCCCAGCAGAAGTGGTCGAATCGTTTACCGGATTCTGTAAGTTTTCGATCGAGCGCCTTTATCTTTTCCAATTCAAGTTTTTCGAGATGAATAAATCCGACAACCACATCGGCGACCTGAACACCCGTGTTGTCGATGTAATTTTGAACCTCAACCTGATTTCCGGCAGCGCGCAAGAGCCTGACGAAGGTGTCGCCAAGAACGGCATTTCGCAAATGACCGATATGCGCTGCCTTGTTGGGGTTTACCGATGTGTGTTCGACGCATATCTTCTGCTTTTCAATACCCTTAACAGTTCCCGGCGTATCTTCGAGGGCTGATTCGAGCAGCAAAGAGCGTTTATAGAACACATTCAGGTATCCGGGGCCCGCAATTTGAATATCTTCGACAAAATCGAACTCGAGAATATCGGATTTTATCGATTCGGCGATCGCCCTCGGATTTTGCTTTTCCCCGGTTTGCGCTTTTAGCGTTTTGGCTAATTCAAAGGCTATCGGGAATGCGATATCGCCAAATTCGGTTTTTGGCGGAACCTCGACCGCGACTTCGCTGACCGGTTCACCGCAAATTTCCGACGCCTTTGAGCGGACCTTTTCTTTGAGTGTTTTCTGAAGTTCGAGTAGTGTCATAGCAAAGGATGAAGTATAGCGACCCTCAAGATACGAAAGCAACAATACCCGCCCCTTTATGCGAGAATATGAAGCAAAAGTGACACGGGTCTGCGGAATTTTGATCTAGAAGAATCGGTGAGGCCGTTTGCGATTTATGGGAAAACCGGACGACAGGCAGAGAAAGAGCGTCTCCGTGCTTACCGGGGCGGGCGTTTCGGCTGAAAGCGGCGTTCCGACCTTTAGGAGCGGCGGCAAGAGTATGGGCTGGAAGGGAATGCCTTTCGAGGTAATCTCTTCAGCGGCAATGGTCCGCGAGAATCTCGACGAGGTTTGGGAGTGGTTCGACTACAGGCGCGGTGAGTACGCTCATTGTGCCCCAAACCCTGCCCATCATGCGCTGGCCGCGATTGAGAGAGCATGCGAATCCTTTACATTGGCGACGCAAAACGTCGATGGCTTGCACCGGCAGGCAGGTTCGCAAAATATCGTGGAACTCCATGGAAGCGTCGAAAGGGCGAGGTGCGTCTCGTGCGAAAAGAAATATGAACTGGAGCAAGGCCGCGTGCCGCATCACCCGTTTGAGTGTTCCGTTT
>JAOTWT010000283.1 GCA_029862725.1 Acidobacteriota bacterium
TCGACTCTTTTTCGAGTAGTTTCCTGCCCATGTCGATCGAATCAGTCCGTTGCTGTTTGGCAATCCAATGACGGATCCGGGTGCGCGCACGCGAAGTGGCAACGTGCCCTAACCAATCCCTCGACGGCTTCGAGTTGGGAGTCGTCAGAATCTCGACGACGTTTCCGTTTTGGAGTTTGGTACGAAGCGGAACGATTCTGCCGTTTATCTTTGCTCCGGTGCAGGTATCACCGACCTCCGAGTGAATTGCGTACGCAAAGTCAATCGGCGTCGCGCCCCTTGGCAATTCGATCACCTTGCCCATCGGCGTAAACGTGTAAACGTCCTTTGGAAAAAGGTCCAGTTTGAGCGACTCTATAAAATCCTCGGAGTCCTGGTTCTCTTCGGTGGCTTCAACCAGCGGTAGGAGCAGCCTTTCAACCGTCTTGCGAAGCACTTCAATCGACGAATCATCAGCCTGACCGAGTTGGCTCTGCTTGTATCTCCAGTGCGCAGCTACCCCTTCCTCGGCCACATAGTGCATCTCCTGCGTTCTGATCTGAACTTCGAATGCCTGGCCGCCCTTTCCAATAACTGATGTGTGAAGGGCTTGATACAAGTTGTCGCGGGGACTCCCGATCCAGTCCTTAAACCGCTCGGGTACCGGAGTCCATATATCGTGAATTACGCTGAGCGCTAAATAGCAGTTCTTCTTGTCGTTGGTGGTGATTACACGTACGGCGATCAAATCGTAGACTTCCTCGATCGCCAGTTTTCGCTTCTTGATTTTTTTCCAAAGTGAATAGAGTCTTTTTACGCGGCTTTGGATCTCGACATAGGGCACCTCGTTTTCATCCAGTTTCTCACGAATCGTCTTCGTAATGCGCTCCAGCGCCGCCTCCAATTCCGGTCTGCGAGCTTCGACAATTTTTGAAAGCCGTTTGTATTCCTGCGCGTGCAGGTTGCGAAACGACAGATCCTCGAGCTCTCCGCGCAGTTTACCCATCCCGAGTCGATGAGCGATCGGCGCATAAATATCGAGTGTCTCCTGCGAGATCCTGGCACGCTTCTCGGGCTTGAGGAACTCCATCGTCCGCATATTGTGGAGCCGGTCGGCGAGTTTGATGATAACCACCCGGACATCGGTGATCATGGCGAGGACCATTTTGCGTACGTTTTCAGCTTGTTGTTGTTCTTTTGGAAGGTTGCTGATGTGTGTAATCTTCGTGAGTCCGTCTACCAGTTTCGTAATTTTCTCGCCGAAATACTTGTGGATCGTATCGAGGTCGACAAGTGTGTCTTCGACGACATCGTGCAGGAGGCCGGTCGAGACACTTATATCGTCGAGCTTCATCTCGGCGATGATATCCGCTACAGCCAGAGGATGAACCAGGTACGGCTCTCCGGAAGCACGTTTCTGGCCCTTATGGTGAAGCGCCGAGAACAGATAGGCGCGCCGGATGACATCCACGTCGGCGTTCGGATGGTTGGCCTGAACCTTCTCTATAATGTCCTCGATACGAATCATCTGGGGTCACTAAATATTACAAGTTAAAGTCTGAATTTTCTACTTTAAGCTCCCGGGGGGTCAAAAAAAAGTAACACCTGAATCGTCAGGTGTTACTTTTCGGGATTTCGAAACGGGCTGATCCCATCCGCTATTCTGGTGTCTCTTCCCCTTCGGCGTCGGCCTTCGGGGCTGAACCTCCCAGTTCTTTCGCCTTTTCTTCGGCAGCCTTCTGAGCCGCGGCTTCCTCTTCCTTTCGGCGCTTCTCGGCGAGAGCCTCGAATTTCTTCTTAGCCTCGTCAGATTCCTTCTTGTATTTTTCCATTGCTTCGGAATCGCCGTCCATTTCAGCAATCCTTGCTTGTTGAACAAGAAGGCTGGTCCTGTAAGACCACGCAGAATCGCTTTCGGGTGCAAGCTTTATGGCTTCGTCGATATACGAGGTTCCGGCGGCAACACACTTTTTCAGCTTTTCGAAATCCTCTTCATTTTCCGGTTTCGAAAACTGAAAGGCGGATTCTCCGTCTTTCTGCACGGTTTTCTTGACGGCATCGTCGTCGGAGATATCGTTTGCGCAATTGTAGTCTTTCGCGGCTAGTGCAATGTACGCGTTTGCCCTCGCAGAAGCCGGCAGATTGTTATTCTTTGCCTGCGTTGTTTGCCACTCTTTCCACTTGTCGCTTTGCTGCAGGTTTTCATACAGGCTCGCGACCGCACTTACAACGCTTCCCACGGTCTTTTCGCTTTGATCCAGCTCCATTTTGGCCTGCTCGCTTTCAGGATTGGCCTCCAGTGCAGCTCGCTTTTCGGTAACGTCGGCCAAGAATCCGGACAGAGTCTTCTTGTACTCAACTATCGCTCGTTCTGCAAGTTGGGGCTTTCCGCGATCACCGGCGAATTCGGAATGAATTGTACGGGCCAGAAAAAGCTGCGCCGTCTTGCCTTCAAAAGTGGTCAAATCGGAATCGTACCCGACTGCCTTTTGGAACAGCTCTTCCGCATCTGCGAAATTCCTCTCGTTATATGCTTTAGCGCCGTCGACCAGGGCCTTCCGCGCCATGATGCGGTTGTAGAACGAGCAACTGCCCGTTAACACCGCGACTAGCGAAACCAATACAAATATCCCCAATTTAGAGATCTTCATCTTCTTCGACTCCATCTGTTTCCCGCCACATAGACGATTCGCGGGCCTATACCTATTCGGATAAATCGTCAATCTGTAATCCGATTGGCTGTGCCCCGGCCAATTTGACGCCGTCAATGATCTTTACGACATCGCCATATTTCACGCTTTTCGGAGCCTTTACAAAAACCGTCCTTTCAACCTCATTTGTTCCTTCGCGGAAAACGCGGTTGTCTCCACGTTCCTTAAAAATGGTCGAAAGACGATTTGTCAGTTTTTCCGTATCAGAAACGTTCCCGGCCGCGTCATTATTAAGCATGATCGAAAGATCGGATTTATTTATGGCAACGACAAGCGTCAAGGGATTAGGTTTGGCATCTACCAGCTGGTCGTCTTTTGGTTCCGCCGGCACTTTAGCCTCGAACTGATGAGGTTTCATCGGTGAAATGATCATAAAAATGATCAAGAGCACCAATAATACATCGATCAAAGGCGTTACATTGATGTTTGGGGTGGCACCGTCACCGGACCCACCACCTGTTGACATTCCCATTAGTTTAAATCCTCCAGCCTTTTTACTCGTTCTTCGGCTTCTTCTTCTTATCAGCGACCAACCCGATCTTGTCGATGTCCTGCTTGCGAATCGCATCTATGGCCTGAACAACCGTGCCATAATCAACATCGATACCGCTTTTAACATAGACAATACGCTTGTTTGGCGGCTTATTCTTCATCAGCGCACCAATCTTTTCGCCCAACGCGGTGAGCGGGTATGGTTCCTTGCCGATAAAGAACTGATTGTTGTCCGGTATCGCGACGATCACGGATGTGTCCTTCGCGATGTCCGGCTCCAGAGTCGGGCTGAGTAAATTCTTCGGAAGATTTACCGAAACGCCCGATTGAAGGAGAGGTGTCACGATCATAAAAATGATCAGCAACACGAGCATCACATCAACCATCGGGGTTACGTTAATTTCCGAATTATATTCGTCTGTTCCGCCAACTTTCCCTGCCATAACAAAAACTCCTTAAACAAAGTAATGGCAACTAGCCTTCAAGACGCCTGGTGCGCTGCTTGAGGAAGTAGTCAACCAATTCAGATGCCGAGTTTTCCATTTCAACACCAAAGCTGGTCACCTTATTCGTAAAGTAGTTGAACAACCACACCGCCGGAACCGCAACTGCGATACCAAAAGCCGTCGCAACCAATGCCTCAGCGATAGCGCCGCCAACCAGCCCGATACCCGCCGATTCGTTAGCGGCCAAACGAACAAAAGCACCGATAATACCTACAACAGTTCCAAACAAACCAACAAACGGAGCTGTCGAACCGACTGTAGCCAGACCCGAAAGGCCTCGCTTTAGCTCGGCGGTCTTAACGGCGATTGCACGCTGAAGAGCACGCTTTGAAGCTTCCATCTCGTCACCCGAGATATCGTCATTGCCTTGGTGGGCGCTAAACTCTTTGAGTCCCGAAGAAACAACCATCGCCAGATGCGAATCCTTGTGCTTGTCGCTGATGTTGATCGCTTCGTCGATATTGCTGTTCTTCAGTGCCTGGGCAACTTTCGGGGCATATTGCCGCGATTGTTGTTTGGCTTTGTTGTAGGTCAAATAGCGTTCGATACCAACAGCGATCAGGAAAATCGACTGAATCAACAAGATAACGATCACAACCCAACCGGGAATCGTTAATTCCTGAGCGATCGAGTAGAAACTGAAAGTAAATGCGGGCTCCCCTTCCTCAGCAAATACCATGAAGAAGCCTAAAAGGCTAGCTAAAAATGTCATTGTTTTTCCTCCAAAAAATCGAAAACTTTATTATTGCAGTAAACAAAAGAATTGACTGTGAACGTTTGTTATCCAGCTATCCACAGTCAATTAATATCCCAATCCTAATTGAAGTTGTAGACGATCACTCCGGATACTTCTACCGGCTGTCCCGACAACAACGTCGGCCTGAATTTCGCTCTTCTCGCGGCAGATGCAGCGGCCTGACGAAGAAGCGGGTGACCGCTCACGGCGCTCGCAGACATCACGCTGCCGGATTTCGAAATCACAATTGCCACACTAACCGATCCTTTCGCGTTGACCGCTCTCGCTGCGGCCGGGTACGCGGGCACCGGCAAACTGATCGCCTGACCATTAACAACGCCCTTTGAAATTCGCTTCGGCACTGCCGGCGGTGGTGGCGGCGGCGGCGGCGGCGGTTCTGCCCTAGGCGGCTCTTCTCTTGGTGGCGCAGCAGTTTCACTCTCGCCAAATCCTCTCGTAGCACCTTCCAAATCTTGTTTCGTCGGACGCGGCCTGCTGGAGTCAAACGAATCCGCATTGCTGTCACCCTTGATCGT